>DATGGJ010000345.1:0-10115 GCA_035308585.1 Terriglobales bacterium | reverse complement strand
TTGCCTGTATGCCTTCGCCGAAGGAGGCGGGCAATCCTGGTTCGGCTCTTGCTTCCAACTCGCGTCCGGGGTGGCCCAGGAGATAAGCCGCTACTTCCGAGGCGGTCACCGCCGCAATCGCGCCATTCACACCCAAGCCGAAGTGAATGAGCAGAAACGCGCCACCCAGCTTGACCACACCCTCGGCGATGTAGTTCCCCGCCAGCCGGCGGAAGGCGTAGATCCCCTGCATGCCTCCGCGGCGTACGCCCAGGGGAATATAGAAAGCGATGCCGATGGCCAGCAGGATGACCAGCGTGGACGAGCGCAGGTTGAGGTAAGCGGAAACCGGGCCGCTGGCCAGGATCAGCAAGGAGGCGATCGCAATCCCGAATAGCCAGGCGCGCCGGCGCAGGCCCATGTACACGGCCGCCTTGGCCCCGGCGGTCTCGTTCCTGGCGACGAACTTGGCGCAGACCAGCTGGAAGGAAAGGGTGATGCAGGAAATCAGCATCAGCAGCGTATAGACCGCCGCTGCCTCGCCGAAGGCCACTGGGCCCAATAGCCGGGCCACGCCCACGTTGTAGAACAGGTTAAGCAGACTTACCAGCGCCGAGCCGATGAGCAGAGTCAGGCTGCCGCTCACAATCCGGCCCTGGGTGCCCTGCGAGCGGCGCTGAATCGCGCTCTGCAATGTTCTCGCTATGGAAGTGACTCGGGACATGGTTACAGCCAGGTATCTTCCTCGCGCCTAAAACAGCGATACTTGCACCACCGGAACGATGGTGGCTCCGTGGGAAAAGTTGTAGAACTCCTGCTGCTGTACTCCGAACGATAAACGCAACGGATACGCGACCGGCACATCTCCGCTGCCGGAGTTAAGCATTTGCCGCACGGGCTTGACGTATGAGACGAGGAATCTGCCCTCTACGTTGTCGTAGAAATGCATACCCTGGCCACGTGAGTAGGCGAACTCGCCTTCCGCCGACCAGTGGCTGGTGTGCTGGTAGGTGAAGCGGAACCCTGGACGCATGGCCTGGGCCAGCGCGTACTGGCTGCCCTGCACACGCCAGGCACGCAGGTAATCACCCAAAATTCCCACGGTCAGCTTCTCTCCGAACTTATGTTGCACCCCAAATCGGGTGCCGGTCTCGTAAAACTCCACAATACGCGGCCGGAACAGCAGGTCGTCGGCCGAGTACTCGGTGAACAGAGAGGTCCGGCCCCAAGGGCGCCCCACGGTAAAGCCCAGGGTACCTCTCAGTTCTCGGGAATGCAGGGGCACTTCCGTGAAGGGGCCCGCCTCGCGCATAGCGCTGCCCTGCACCGAGATCCAGTCGAAGAAGGACGAAGTTGACATGTACACGAACTGGCGGAACAGGTTCTGGTTCATCGCCAGCGGTGCCTCGGTGTCGCGGCGCACCGTGAACTGCACGCCCGGGTTGAAGACGATGGTATTCGAGCCCAGGTGCAGCACCGGGTTAATACCGGTGTTGAAGGTGGTATCGAAGGTATTGCGGTGCTGGATGAGCAGCTGGCTGGGGAACGAGAGCGTGCCGTTATCGTTGCGCTCCTCTGTAAAGCCGGTTATGGTCGGCAGCCCCCCAATGTGCAGTTTGTAACCAGCATCGAGCTTGGTCTCAAAGGAGTGGCGCGGCGCGGGCAGCAGCGCCGGATTCTGTATAGCCAGCAGCTTCGCATCAAGTTGGTAGATGTTGATGTCTTCGAAGATGGGCTGGAAGGAGGCATGGGGCAGCACGTTCACGTTGGGAGTAACCGGCCTGCCTTCCTGTCCGGCAACATCGAGTTCGGAGCGCTCCGCATTGCTATCCTCCAGCGCCAGGCTATCGGCTTGTGCGAAGGCCATGAGGGCATCGGGCAGATTCTGCTGCTGGCGGTACACGTTGGCCTGCGCCATCATGTAATCGAAATTGTGCTCGTAATCCGTGGAATTGCCCAGACTGGCCAGTTCCGCCTGCGCGCTCTGGCTGCGTCCCTGGGCCAAATCGGCATTGGCCATGCCGATAGCAATCACCGTGGCGTCAGCACCGGCCAGCTTGGCCCGCTGCAGGTACTGGCGGGCCAAATCATAGTCGTGCGACTGGAGGAAAACATTGGCCGCCTGCACCAGGTCATCGGAGGTGATAGGTTCGGCCTCACCGATGCGGGCTTCGGCAAAGCCCAGGCTGACCTGCTGGCGGGCATCATCGTACTCTCCGTCGCTGGCAAAAACGCGGGCGATGGCCAGCCGTGCTTTCACCCGCTGCGCGTCGGGAGCGGTCAGCGCCCGAGCGAAGCGCTCCATGGCGGCATTGCGATCGCCTAGCGTCAACAGCGCGTCGCCGGTAGCCAGCAGCACACCGGTCTGGTCTGCGCCCGAGCGTTCCGCTGCCTCGATATAGCGGAATGTTTGTGGCCGGTCATGCAGGCGCGCGTAATTGTGCGCCAGTTGGGCATAAATGAACGGATCCTGGGGCGAGAGCGCCAGAGCCTGGTTCAGCGCGTCAATGGACTGCCGGTAGTGGCGCATGTGGTAGAGAGTTTCTGCCAGCGAGAGGTGTATCTGAAGATCTTCGGGGGCGAACTTCAGCGCCGCCCGATATTCCTTCACCGCATCAGGCAGCAAGAGTTGCTGACGGTAAGCGCCCGCCAGGGCCAAATGTGTGGCTTTGGAGTCGCCGATGTAACGCTCGGCCAGCTTGGTTTCCTTCACCGCCACGGCGGGATGGTGGAGTTGCAGGTTGGCATACGCCAGTCCGAGGTGGGCCTCTCCATAATCCGGTTTCAGCCGGATGGCCTTGACGAAATCGGCGGCCGCCTGGTGTGCGTTCTGCGTATCGTTGAGCACGAAGCCGCGATTTACCAGCCCAGTGGCCATGTTCGGATCCAACTCCAGCGCATGACTGAAGTCATCCACCGCTTCGGTCAGCATCTCGGAATGCGTGTGCACATAGCCGGCGATCAGCCACAGGTCTTTTTCCTTGGGCAGAATGGGCTGGTAAGCCTCTGCCAGGCGGAGCGCATTGTCGTACTGGCCCATATAAAGCAGGTCGTAGGCCAGGTACACGGGAGCCTCACGATCGCGCGGCAGTTTGTGGATGACCTGCCAGCCCAACTGGGCGGATTCAGCGTAATTGCCCGTCCAAGTCAGATAGCGCTCGTGTTCGCGCATGACCTCCGGGTTCTGATTCATGCTGCCCTGGGCACGGCCCAGCCAGGTTTTCGCCAGTTGCAGCTGGTGGGATTCCAGCGAGGCGTTCGCCCCTCCAGCAACAATGAGAGGGCTTTTCTGATTCAGTTTGTAGGCCTTCTCGTATTCCTGGAGCGCCCGCGGATACTGGCTGAGCGCGGTGAACAGGTCGCCCAACCCGAGATATGGCTCGTAGGAGTTGGGATAGAACTTGGCCGCGCGCAGCAAGTAATTCTGGGCGCCTTTGGGATCGCCCAGGTCGCGCAGCAGGTAGCCCAGTGAAATGAGCGCGTAGCGGTTGCTGGGATCGCTCTGCAGGGTGCGCAGGTACATTTGGCGCGAATCCTGCTTGCGGCCCATCTTCCACAACAGGCTGGCGTACTGCAGGCTGAGGTTGCTGTTCCTGGGATCCAGGGACAGCGCCTCGTTCATGTCCTTGTCGGCGGCCTGAAGCTTGCCGGTATCGGTTTCAATGGCAGCGCGCAGGCGCAAAAATTCCGGCCGCTGCGACCCCTGTATGTTGATCTGGCTGATCTGTCCGGCGGCAAGTTGGGCCTGCTGTTCGGCGGCGCTTTCATTGTTATCGTCGCGGTAAAGCTGCGCCAGGGTCATGCGCAGTTCGATGGGGTACAGAACACCTTCCTGTGGTGATTGCGGAACAGAGCGCAGCGCCCGCTGGTACTGGCTGATGGCCTGCGGAGTCTGGCCCTGCAAGCGGGCAATGTCGCCGCGCAATGCAAAAATGCGATAGTGATTAGGATCAATGCCGGCCGCGCGATCCAGAAAGTGCTGCGCCTGGGCCAGCTGGTTGGCATTTACCAGCGCCTGCGCGGCGCTGATCTGCAGATTCAGTTGTTTAGGCTGGGCGTTCGCGGCCTGCGAATAGGTGCGCGCCGCGTTATCAATTTGTCCGGCCAACTGGTAGGTATAGGCGAGCTCCGCCACATAGGCCGGAGTGCGCTGGCGTATTAGCAGCAGCGTGGCAATGGCATTCTTGTAGTCGTGGTTGTCGCGATAAAAACCGGCAACAGCGCGCAGCACGTCGGGGTCGTTCGGCGCCCGGTTCTTGGCCCGCTGCAACATGCGTTGCGCCTTATCAGGCTGGTTCAGGCGCAAATAGGTTTTGGCCAGAAGCAATTCGCCGCGCGCGCTGGGTTGCAGAGCGTCACCACGCTGCAGCATGGGTAAAGCCTTCTGGGCGTTGCCGGAGTCAAGGAAGAGTTCACCCGCCAGCAGCAGGTCATTAGCGCTGCGCGGATTGGCCGCGATCACCCGCTGTAAAAGTTGCTGCGCTTCCGCCGTTTTGCCCATGCGTACATAGGTTTGCGCCAGGCCGGAAAGGCCCTGGATAGACGATGGCCGCAACTGCAGGCCGTGGTTGTAGGCGTCCACGGAAGCGGCCTCACGCCCGGCCATGCGCGCCGCATAGCCATAGGCGAACCACAAATCAACATTTTGCGGGGCCGCGTTGGCCGCGCGTTGCGCGAAATCAGCTGCCTGGGCGTAGTCGCCCCGGCGCATCGCATCCTGTGCCGCCCGCGCCACGCGCGCTACCTGAATGCTGGCTCCCCAGCCTATTCCCTGCGAGGCGCGCGCCTGCCTTTGTCCCTTTTTGTGGGGCGCAGCGGGCGAGGGCTGCGATTGCCCATTGATTTCAAAGGTCTGTGCTGGAAGTGTTGTCGTGGCCGCAAACAATAAGGCGCACGCAACGATGGCAAGCTGAATCCTCACACATTCACCAGGATCGTCAGAGATTCGTCCCCCGAAGCGGCAGGCAAGCAGGTTTCCAACTGCTCTGATGCGATTCTCCGTAAAAAAGGGGGTCCCGGAACTTATCTTCGGCAGCAGTTCTCAATTGCGGTACAGCAGTTCACATGGTTGGAATGTGGGTTGCCTCACGGGGTTGCCGGCCGGTAACTTGCCCCGGCCCTCAATGCGGCCCGGAATCTTTATCTGCCCAGCAGGCGCAGCTCCGGTCAACCAAATGCCCACCTTTCGGAATCCTAACTGCTGCTCAGGTTGCGGAGGCTGTCTTGGCTACCACTCTCGGACTTACTACGGAAGCGCCGCGCGCGCAGGTGCACAATCAGCGCCGGGCCGTTCCCCTGTACGCCATCGTGTTGCTGGCCCTGGCTATCCATGGTCCGCTGCTGTTCATGCAGGTGCAGGCCAATTCATTCGATACCAATTTCCATATTTTCTTTGCCTCGCATTATGCCCAGCACTGGTGGAACCCGTGGAACCAGAAGTGGTTTGCGGGTTTTTCTCAGACCACCTACCCGCCTTTGGAACACCAGTGGATGGCTCTGATTTCCCACGTCATCGGCCTCAACATGGCATATGCCGTGGTGCAGTTGCTGGGCGTACTCCTGCTGGTAGTAGGCATCTATCGCTTTGCCAAACTGTTCGTGGATGAACGCGCCGCAGGCTATGCCGCCATCGCCAGCATCTTTCTGGGAGCGTTGTCGTTTCTGTTGTATGAGGCCGGGCAGCTCTCAACCACGGTGTCCGCGGCTTTAATGTTCAACGCTTTGCCCTACTTTTATCAATGGTGCCGGCGGGGCGGGGGGAAAGCGTTGCTGAAAGGCTGGATGGTCGCGCTGGCCGGCGCCGCCGTGCACCACGTCACCCTGATTTTCGGCGCCGTGCTGTTTGCCATCCCGGTAGTGTGGCTGGCCATCCTCGACCGCAATGAAGAGCCGGAAACATCATCCGGCGCCGTTGTCGGCCGGGCGGTATTTTTTACGGTTCTTACCGCACTGGGGACGGGAGTGGTGCTGCTGCCGTACTGGCTAGCCATCCTGCAGCACCCCATCAAACAGATTCCCATTCCCCACGCCAGCCGTTCCAACCTGCTGCTCAACGGGATCAATGGCTTCAACTACTTCATCGTGCCCTACGGCACCATGCTGCTGGCATTTCCCTACATCTTCATTCGTGGTTCGCAGCGCCGCCGCCTGCATCCCTTGCTGGTTGGATTCTGGGTTGCGTTCATCTTCGGACTGGGCGGCACCACCCCTATTCCCAAGTGGCTTCTGGGCCGCGCCTTTGACATTTTGACATTTGAGCGCTTCACCTTCTGGGCAACACTGCTGGCCTGCCCTTTCCTCGGTCTACTGGCCGCGGAGATGATTGAGCGCTTCCGCCGGAAGGGCGCTGTCGTTGCAGGCGCCGGCGCCGTGGCCAGCATGGCCCTGGCGTTGGGCTGGCTGACCGTGAACCCGTATAAGCCAGTCACCGGTTTCAGCGTGCAACCAGTCGTTGATTTCCTCAACCATGATGGTCACTACAACTACCGATACCTGACCTTGGGATTCGGCAACGAACTCTCGAAGGTTGGCACCTACACCGTTGCATCCAGCGTAGACGGCGAATATAACTCCGCCCGCCTGCTCCCCGAGTTTACCCATTACGGCGTAGGCCAGTTGAGCAGCGCCAAATACTATGGCACCGCGGGCATGAGTTCGCTGCGTGCCATGCTCAAGCATGCCAACCGCTACGGCCTGAAGTTCATTTTTGTCCACGACCCCTACTACGACCCGCTGCTGGAATTTGCCGGCTGGCGCAAGATTGAAACCATGGACAGCGGCCTGATTACCGCCTGGTCCAAGGACAGCGTTCCGCCGGCCCACGAAATTCCTTCCGACGCCGTTCCTCCGCACTGGCAGGGCCTGATGTGGGGCACCTTGCCCATGGCCACCAGCATCCTGGCCATCTTGTTTGTGCTGGCTCTTCCCGAACGCCGCCGGACGGCGGAGACGGTGGAATTCCCGGCCGCGGTTCAGCCGGCTTACCGGGAGGCCAAGTAAATGAAACTGGCTGTCCTGCTGGTACTTGCAACAATCGCCCTCGTGATATTGGGCTTCGTTTTCCCCGTTCATCAGGCGACCACGCCGGGCATCGTTTCCGGCGAAGCCTTGCCCGGAGTGGGAGCTTCCACCAATACTCCCGAGGCTGCCGTGCGCTCCTTGCTGGGCGATGTGCAGGCGCGCGACTGGAACCGCGCCTACTCGCTGCTGGCCAATAGCAATGTCGTTGCCAAGGAAGCTTTCGTCCACGACGTCAGCGGGAATTACGGCAGCCTGCGCACCTTCTCCAGCCTGGAGGGTTCGCGCACTCGCGTGCTGAATGAAAACGGCGACCAGGCTCTGGTGCGCGCCGACATGCACTGGTCCACTGCCGTTGGTCCCATCTACGACGTGAAGGAACTAAAAGTGGTGCAGCAGGGCGGCAACTGGAAGGTGGAATGGCCGCTGGAAAAGCAGCCCACGGTGCCGCCCCAGGTGGTACCCGTCAATTACCTGCGCTGGGACGTGATTTCCCGCGGGCCTGAGGACGATTGGGGAACCCAGAACGTGGATTCGCCCCGGGTCCGTATTGTTTCCATGAATGCGGTGCAGCACGGCAGCACGCTGGTCATCGTGGGCGAAGTGGTGAATGAAGACACGGTGCCCGCATTCGTGGACATTAACGCCATCCTGATCGGCAAGAACGACCAGAACCTGGATCAGGAAAGCAGTTTCGACAAAATCCAGCATACCTTGCTGCCCAAGCAGGTCACGCCCTATCGCATCGATTTTCCCGGCTACAACTTGAGCCAGGTGAAGAGCGTGCGCATGGATGCCAAGGCCATGCTGGTGCCGGCCTCGGCCGATCCCGTCATCGCGGTGCTGGACCAGCACGAGCAGACCAGCGTGCTGGGCCGCAAGGTACTCAGCGGGAACCTGCTGAACGAAAGCGGCCGCATTGTCAACATCGCTCAGGTGCTGGCAACTTACTACGACAGCAATGGCAAGGTCATATGGGTCTCCGACGGTTACGTCGACCGCGCGTTGCTGCCGCAGACGCCTGAGCCCTTCGCCGTAGACATGCCCGACTCAACAGTGGGCAAGGTGCAGAGCTACCGCGTGACCGTGAACCACTACATACGTCAGCAGTCATAAAACGGGGAATGGGTAATATGCGAAGATTTCTGCCTGCGGCCTGCCTGACGGTTTGTCTGATGGCGGCCCTCGCGCTTGCCGCCCAGGAGTTGCAACTGCCCCCCACGGTCAGCGCAGGCTCAGGATTTGCCATTGCGACCTCGGGCAGCGGCAGCGCGACTTTCTACCTGATAGGTCCGAGCTATACCGGCAAGCGCGAAGTGCAACTCGGCCAGGAAATTCGGGTTCGGCCGCAGGAGGTTCGCAGCGCCGGCCGCTACCTGGCCATCCTGCGCAGCGGCGGCGCCAGCCAGAGCGGCAGCTTCTATGTGGTGGCTGCCAAGCCCGCCAGCCTCAGCTTTCTCGCGCACCCCTCCCGGATTCCGGTAGGACAGCGCGGGAGTGTTATCGGCGTGGCCTTTGTATTCGATAACTGGCACAACCTGCTGCGCCGGCCTGAGGACGTGGAGTTCCGCCTTGCTACCAAGGATGCTCCCGCGGCGGCTCAAAGCGTGCGTACCCGCGACGGCGCGGCCTGGATTCTGATGAACTCAGGGAGTAAGGCCGGCAATGCGCAATTCGTCGCCGCGCTCGACGGAATTGAACAGACCCGGGTCATCCAGCAGGTGGCCTCCGATCCCTGCCACCTGCAGATCAGGGCGGAGCGGAGCCCCAGAGGAATCCTGGTGCAGACCGCTCCGGTACGCGATTGCAGCGGCAACCCGGTTTCCGACGGCACGGTCGTGACCTTCACCGCCAATGGCCCTGCGGGCCTTAGCACCGTGGATGTGCCGGTCAAGAAAGATATTGCGCAAGTTGAGCTGAACATTCCCGGCCCCGCTACTATCTCCGTCGCCTCCGGCGTGGTCATGGGCAATGAAGTGAAAGTGGGAGGCCAGCCGTGAAGCATGCATCGGTGCTTGCCGTGCTCCTTGTCCTGGGCGCCGCGTCCTTAGCCGCCGATGGCCCGCGGGTGCAATTCGACACCTCGCACATCGGGCCGCGGCAGATGGAAGACGTCACTGGGCGCAACATTCCCCGCGACTGGGGCCGCGCCTGGCAGACCCTGGCCATCGCCTACGCTCAGAATCGCCCCGACCTGCTGAGCCGCTACTTCACCGGTTTCGCACAGCAGAAACTGACTGCCGGCATCGCCGCGCAGGAGAAGTCGGGCGTGCGGACTCGCTACATTGACCACGGACACAAACTGGCGGCCTACTTCTACTCACCCGACGGCGGCGCCATCGAACTGCACGACACCGCCGACCTGGAAATTCAGGTGCTGGACGGCAACAACCTGGTGCATAGCGAGCGCGTTACCCTGCGCTACATCGGGCTCATGACCCCTGCCGCCGACCACTGGGAGGTGCGCCTGCTGGAATCTGTGCCCAGCTTCTAGACCAAACCACAGCCTCTCGTGTACGCCGAGGAAGATGAGTAGCGACGCTCGTTGGAACGTCTCCGTTTTTTTTATACGGACTTACCACCTCCCCTGATTTCGTCAATTCTGCGCGCAGCGAAGGACCTGCTTTTACTGCATCTCGCCTGGCATGGGGTGTGTGGCCTGCTCGGCATGGGGCACGAGTTGCCGATATACCGAACCGGGCAAATGAGTTTGCCAGTGGCCGCTGAGCCGGGCGTAGCCGGTAATGCCAAAGAACAGAGCGGCGATTCCGGCGGCTACCGCCCAGGCGGGCATGGTTCGCGGGCGGGGGCGCCCGCGCCAGCAAGAGATATTCGCCAGCGCCAGCGCCCCCTGCACCGGGCACACAGCCACGCACTCCAGGCAGCCAGTACATTCGGCCGACTTGATGCTTACCAGTTTGTCCACTGGCAGAGCGGAGGGGCAGGCCCGGGCGCATTTGGCGCAGTCAATGCAGGCCTGGGGGTTGCGGCGGATGCGCAGCGGCCCCGGCAGGGCCGCCAAGCCCAGCAGGGCGCCATAAGGACACAAGTAGCGGCACCAGAAGTTCTGCACCAGCACCGACGCCACCACCAGAAGCGCAATAACTATGAGCCCGGCT
>DATGGJ010000344.1:0-7335 GCA_035308585.1 Terriglobales bacterium | reverse complement strand
TACAATTCCTCTGTGAGCTCTGTGTCCTCTGTGGTTAAGAACCTGACTGCGGTGCGGGAGCGGATCGCGGCTGCGGCGCGGCGCGCCGGGCGCCGTCCGGAAGTGATCGCGCTCATGGCGGTCAGCAAGACCTTTCCACCTGAAGTGATTCGTGAAGCCTACAACGCAGGCCAGCGCCTATTTGGGGAGAACCGGGTACAGGAGTTCGCCGATAAGGCAGGCGCCCTGCGCGACCTCGCCGGCGTCGAATGGCACATGATCGGCCACCTGCAAAGCAATAAGGCGGCCAAAGCGGCGGAGTTGTTCAGCGCGGTTGATTCCGTAGATTCGCTTCGGCTGGCTGAGAAACTGAATGCCGCGGCCCAGAAGTTGAACAAGCGTCTGCCAGTGCTGATTGAAATCAACGTAGGAGGCGAGGCGGCCAAGAGCGGGACTGCGCCCGATTCGCCCGAACTGGAGCAACTGCTGGCCGCCGCGCCCTCGCTTGAGGCACTTCAAATTCGCGGCCTGATGACCATCCCGCCTTTCACCGAAGACCCGCAGCAGTCGCGACGCTACTTCCGGAGCCTGCGCGAACTGCGCGACCAGATCGCCGCCCGCCGCCTCCCCGGCATCAGCCTGGACGTGCTCTCCATGGGCATGTCGCACGACTTCGAGGTGGCGATTGAGGAGGGCTCGACGTGCGTGCGCGTCGGTACCGCCATCTTCGGGGAGAGAGCAAAGGGTTAACCACAAAGGACACGAAGGAAAACCAGCAATTGGCAATTAGCATTTAGCCAGTCACGCTCATTGCTTCTTCCGAGCTTCACTGTTAGCCGGCAGTTAGCCTGCGCCCTTTTCTACCAGGCCGAAGCGGTTTACTGGCTAAATGCTAACTGCTGATTGCTAAGTGCTTCTTTTAGAATTCCTCCGTGCCTCCCAGTCTCCATGGTGAAATAGGCCTGTGATCCCCATCCACGACACCCCCGCCGGGGCCGCATTTGCCATTAAGGTACATCCCCGGGCCCGCAAGGACGCCATCACCGGAGAGGTGGGCGATGCCCTCAAGCTGGCGCTCACCGCGCCGCCGGTCGAGGGCAAGGCCAACCAGGCCTGCATCGAGTTTCTGACGGAATTTTTGAATGTGCCCCGCGGCTCAGTTACGATAATCGGCGGCCAAACCAGCCGTAACAAGGTGATTCGCGTTGCCGGCCGCACGGCGGCCGAAATCGTGGCAAGATTGCGGGCTGCCACACGCTAGGGGCGGGCCCGAGGAGAACACTTTGAGCCTGTCGCAGCGCTGGTACGAGATCCGCACCGGCTTCACCCGGCCCTTCTGGGTGGCCAATGTCAGCGAGCTTTTCGAACGCCTTTCCTACTACGCTGCTTTCGCCTCGCTGGCCCGCTACTTGCACGAAACCCTGCGCTTTCCCTCGGCGCAGGCGGGCAGCCTGGCCGGCCTGTTTGGCGGGCTGGTGTGGTTCCTGGCGGCGTTTGGCGGCGCCGTGGCCGACCGCATGGGCTTCCGCCGCTCGCTGTCTCTGGCCTATCTGATTCTGACCTGCGCCTACTTTCTGCTGGGCTCATTGGGCGCGCCATGGTTCGCGCCGGTGCGCAATGCCGTGCCGCTGATTGTGGTGGTCGCCTTCGTGCTGGCCCTGCCCGCTCTCGGCATCGCCCTGGTCAAACCCTGCGTGGTAGGGACAACGGCCCGCACCTCCAAAGACAATGTCCGCTCCATCGGCTACTCCATCTATTACACGCTGGTGAACATCGGCGGAGCGGCCGGGCCCTTTGTAGCCTCCGTCGTCCATCGCCACCTGAGCGTAAGCAACGTGTTTCGTGTGGCCGCGCTCAGCGTCTTCCTGATGTTCCTCGCCGTGCTGCTCCTGTTCCGCGAGCCGCGCCCCGCCGACGAAGTGCAAACCGCGACCCTGCGCCAGGCAGCGCGCAACTTCCTGACCGTCATCTCCAACCCACGCTTCATGCTCTTTCTGCTGATTTTTACCGGGTACTGGATCGTCTACTGGCAGGAGTTCATCATCCTGCCGTTGTACGTGCACGAATTCGTTGACTCGAAGTTCGACACCGAACTCATGCTGGTAACCGGGCCGCTGACGGTGATCTCGCTGCAGATGGTGGCCAGCTTTCTGACCCGGAAGATTGCAGCCTTTCGAGCCGTCATCATAGGCACTCTGATCTCCGCTCTGGCCTGGCTCATTCTGGTAGCGCACCCCACCGGTCCCTTCGTGATTGTTACGTTGTTCGCCATCTCGCTGGGCGAGATCACGCAGGCGCCGCGCTACTACGAATACATTTCCCACCTTGCGCCCTCGGGCCAGCAGGGCACCTACATGGGATTTGCCTTCCTGCCCATCGGTATCGGCTCATTGATTGGCGGTTGGTTCGGCGGGATGCTGTTTCATCATTTCGGCGAAGTCATGCATCGGCCGGGAGGGATATGGCTGACTCTGGCGGCCGTCGGAGTGCTCACCGCCGCGCTGCTATGGATTTATGACCGTGTACTGCGCGCGTCGCAGCCGCAACCGGTGTAACTGGCAGGTGGTACTTGGTGCCTACACTTACAGCCACTAACTACCAGCTACTAAATACCAGCTACGCTGGTGCTGACTCCTGACTACTGGTGTTTCATTCCTGGCATCGCCATGCCCGGAGCGCTCACCCAAAAATACTCGAGATGCTCGGTAGGCAAGCCGCCCAGGTGGGAGATGCGGCGGTCGGGCAGCAGCGTCTTCAACTGCTCTTCCGAGCCCTCACGCGCCACCAGTAAATGCTGGCCCGCTGGTATCTCGCCCCGGTTGTAACTGGAAACCACCTGGTTGCGATAAAAGGCCAGCCCGTATTCCGTTTCCCGCGTGGCGTTGAACACGGCTACGGGCAAGGTCGTGGTCTCCATGGCCGCCAATTCCTGGGCGACTGGGCGGGCTGATTGGGTCCGGTCCAGAGGCGAACCACCCAGGCGCAGGATCAGAGCCACTCCCAGGATCACAGGCACCAGGGTGATGAAGCGCAACACGCGCACGCCGCGTTGAGCCAGCGTGATCAGGATAGCGGCGAGCATAACCGCCGAAACCACAATGGCGATGCCCAGCGCCTGTCCCGTAGCGCCCTGCCCAAGAACGATGTAGGCCACCAGCAGCGCCGGTCCCATCACTCCCGCGGCCATAGCGGCGTGCACCACCA
This sequence comes from Terriglobales bacterium, assembly GCA_035308585.1. Lineage (GTDB taxonomy): Bacteria > Acidobacteriota > Terriglobia > Terriglobales > Acidobacteriaceae > JAICWP01. The sequence goes on along the minus strand of DATGGJ010000344.1, from coordinate 4,152 downwards.
GCCAGGCGGTTTGGGGGCGCTTGCCGGCCACCGCCAAGTGTTGCAGATAATCCGCCAGCAGCATGGCGCACGCGGGTACCGCGGGCAAAATGTAGGCGGGCAGCTTCGATTGGGAAGCGGAAAAGAACACCAGCACCACCGTGATCCAGGTCAGAAAGAAGCTGTCGGCGGGAATGGTGCTGTCTTCCACATCCGGTTCGCGCTTCCAGCGGCGTACCGCCCCGGCAAACGCCGCAACCACCAGGAAAGTCCAGGGCACAACGGCCAGCAGCAGCACCGGAACGAAGTACCACCATGGCTGCACGTGGTGATACAAATTGGTGCTGAAGCGGGCGAAGTTCTGCTCCAGAATAAAACTGCGGAAGAATGTGGGGTTGTCGCGCTGCACCGCGATATACCAGGGCAGAGCGGCGGCAAGGAAAAGCAGCACGCCCGGCCACCACAAGGTTTGCGCGATGACCGTCAGGTTCCGCCAGGCAACTGCGAACAGCAGAATGATGACCCCCGCCAGCAGCACGGCCACGGGCCCTTTGGCCAGCGTGGCCAGCGCCAGAAAGAAGTAAAAGACCAGCAGCCAGCGCCTCCTTCCGCCCTCATACCAGGCCAGCCACGCCACCAGGGCGATGGTGAAAGTGGCGGCCAGCGGCATGTCGGTGGAGGCGCTGCGGGACAGGCCGATGATGCCCGCGGTGGAGGCGGTAATCAGCGCCGCGTCTAACTGAAACCCACGCCGGAACTGGCGAAAGAACAGGTAAATCGCCACCACCATGGCGGTGGCGTCCACGGCCGACGGCAGACGCGCCACCCAGTCGCTCACACCAAAAATCTTGTAGGCGACCATCGCCTGCCAGTAGTAAAGGATCGGCTTCTCCAGCCAGGGATGTCCGTATAGGAAGGGAGTCACCCAGTTCTGGCGCTGGAGCATTTCGCGCGCCACCTGGGCGTAGCGCGGCTCATCGGCGCCCACCAGCCCGAAAGCGCCCAGTCCGAAATAGAAGAGAAAGGCGCAGAAGCCGCTCAGGGTGAGCACTTCGAGCCAGGGGCCAGTTCGCAGTTCCCGGTTCTCAGATGCAGTTCTCAGTTGTCGGTTCTCAATGCACTTAGAAGTTTACTGCACGGTGGGGTTCAAGCGAAGCTGCGCCATGATGCGGGCCACGGCGATGGAAAGAGGACCGTCAATGGAGCAGCCGCTGGCGCAGTCGTGGCCGCCGCCCCCAAAATGCTCGGCCACTTTGGCCACATTCACATCTCCCTTGCTGCGCAGGCTGACGCGGTAGCGGTGGTCGGCCAGTTCGCGGAAGAAAATCGAGACTTCCACGCCTTCAATGGCCAGCGCGTAGTTCACCAGGCCCTCGCAATCCTCGTCGTTGGCCTCGCAGCGCGCCATGTGTTCGCGCGTCACCCACATCCAGGTGACGTTGCCGTCGCGGTGCAGGTTGGAGAGCGCGGCTCCCAGCAGGCGCATCTTGGAGGTGGGGTGAGAAAAGTACACGCCCTGGGCGATGCGGGCGGCATCGGCGCCGCACAGCACCAGTTCCCGAGCCAGGGAAAAGGTGTGTTCATTAGTGCCCACAAAGCTGAAGGAGCCCGTGTCGGTCAGCACCGCGGTGTAAAGGCAGGTGGCGATTTCCGGCGAGATGGGTACTCCTGCCTGGCGGGCCAAGCGGTACACCATCTCGGCTGTCGCGCAGGCATGGGGGTCAATCCAGTTGACATGGGCGAAAGGCCGGGCGGAGCTGTGGTGATCAATATTGATGAGGAAGCGGCCGTCCAGGCCTTCCAAACGGGTGCGCTGCACGCTGTCGCATTCCAGAATGATAGCGGCGTCAAAACCGTTCGTTATTTCGCGCGCCTGCACAATGGAATCGGCGAAGGGCAAGGGACGGTAGATGACCGGCACCGGGTCGGCCATGACCACCTGGGCCTCCTTGCCCAGCTGGCGCAGGATTTGCCAGCAGGCCAGCACCGAACCTACCGCGTCGCCATCGGGGCGCGCATGTGACGTCAGGAGGAAGCGGTCACGGCGTCCAATTTCGTTCAGAACTTCTTTCAACATGGCCTTACACTTCCGCCAGCCGCAGGACTCACCCTGCCGGCTTGCGGCTTATTTTTTGCTCTGCTTGATGCGCTTCAGAAGTTGATCAATTCTAGCCTCATATTGATGGCCCTTGTCCAGCGCAAAAAATAGCTCGGGTGCATGACGCAGTTGCAGCCGTTCGGCCAGCTCATGGCGGATGAACCCGCGGGCGGCCGTAAGGCCATCCAAGGTTTCCCCGGCTTCCGCTTCTCCGCCCTGCACCGCCACCAGGACGTGGGCCGACTTGCCGTCCGGGGCCAACTGCACGGCGGTGACATTGGCCAGGCCGATGCGGGGATCCCCCAATTCGCCTTCCAGGATGGTTTCAATCTCCTCACGCAGAGCTTCGCCCAGCCTCTCGCGGCGATGTCTCAGATTGCGCTGTTCTGGCATGACCCTCAAAAAGAACGCTAGAGAATACCAAAGATCGGGGAGGAAGACGCCTCACTGAAGTGCCCCCGCCCGCTGCCTTCCCGTTTCGGGAAGAAAAACTCTGCGTGCGTTTGCTAGCACATGATTGCAGGGAGAGTTCGAAAGACTTTCACGACTCAGAGGAATTCGAGAAACGAATCCGTCACTTCGGCGCCGGCATTGTTCGCCAGCCGCATGGATTTCCGCTCCACGCTCTGCATCAGCCCGTCCAGGTAGTCGCGGGAATCGGAAATGCTGACCACGCCCAGGGTGGCGCGCTGCCACAAATCGGTGTGGTCCAGTTCCGCCACCGCGACGTTGAACTGCGTCCGCAGCCGGTCCTTCAGGCTGCGCAGCACCTGGCGCTTATCCTTCAGGGAATGGGCGCCTTCGATGCGCAGCTCGAGGGTGAGAAGAGCCACCAAGTTCCCAGTTTCCGGTTTCCAGTTTCTCGCCCGGTCCCGTATTGACTCGAAACTTGAAACTGGAGACCTGCCTTAGGCAAGCGCTTCCGCGGCCACCCGCTCGGTGGCGAAGGCCTCAATGACATCTCCAACCTTCACATCGCCGTAATTAGCGATGGCGATGCCGCATTCCATGCCGTTGCGCACCTCGCTGACGTCTTCCTTGAAGCGGCGCAGCGAGCTGATCTTGCCCTTGAACACCACTACGTTGTCGCGCAGCAGCCGCACTTCGGAGTCGCGCTTGATGCTGCCGTCCTGCACATAGCAGCCGGCCACTGTGCCCACTTTGGGGATGCGGAAGGTCTCGCGCACCTCCGCGCGCCCGTGGTAGGTCTCTTTGATGGTGGGCTCAAGCAGGCCGCTCATGGCCTTCTTGATCTCGTCCTGCAACTCGTAAATGATAGAGTGCAGGCGGATATCCACCTTCTCCTGCTCCGCCAGTTCCTGGGCCTTGCGCTCCGGGCGCACGTTGAAGCCGATGATGATGGCGTTGGAAGCGGAAGCCAGCAAGACATCGCTCTCCGTGATGGCGCCCACGCCGGTGCGCAACAGGTTGATGCGCACCTTTTCGCCCGACATCTTGGTGAGCAGGTCGCTGAGCACCTCCACCGAGCCCTGCACGTCGCCTTTGAGGATGATGGAGAGCTCCTTGCTTTCGCCCGCCTTCATCTGCTGGGCCAAGCCTTCCAGCGACATGCGCGAACTCTTGGCCAGCTCCGCCTCGCGCGCCTTCTGCTCGCGGTACTCGGAGATGTCGCGGGCGCGGTCGCGGTCGGCCACCACCACGAACTGGTCGCCGGCCTGGGGCAGGCTCTCCAGTCCGAGGATTTCCACCGGGGTCGAAGGCGGCGCTTCGTCCAGGGCGTTGCCGCGGTCGTCAAACATGGCGCGCACCTTGCCATACACGTTGCCCACCACGAAGTTGTCGCTCACGCGCAGCGTTCCGTTCTGCACCAGCACAGTAGCCACAGGGCCGCGGCCGCGGTCCAGTTTGGCTTCCAGGACTACTCCGGTTGCCGGGCGCTCGGGATTGGCCTTAAGCTCCTGCAGGTCCGCCACCAGGCAAATCATTTCCAGCAGCAGGTTGAGATTGGTCTTTTGCTTGGCGGAAACATCCACGAAAACGGTGGTGCCGCCCCAATCTTCCGGCATCAGCCCGCGGTCGGCGAGCTGCTTTTTCACCCGCTCCGGCAGGGCATC
>DATGGJ010000343.1:0-6360 GCA_035308585.1 Terriglobales bacterium | reverse complement strand
GAGCTCCATGTCAGCCACGGCTTCAGCCTGCCTTGGTCCGCTACCACGCTATGCGTCGCCGCCGCGTTCGTGTTCCTGCTGCGAACGCTTTTCTACCGCAAGAACCTGGAGAGCGGTTTTTTCTGGGGCATAGTGGCGGTCTGGCTGGCATTGCGTCACGGCGGTGTGGGGGTGGCTGCCACCGCTTACCTCGGCACCGGAGCGCTTATCGTGGGAGCTTCTCTTATCGAGACCTTCTACTTCATGGCTTACCATGACGAGCTTACCGGCTTGCCCAGCCGGCGCGCCTTTAATGAAGCTGCGGTGGCGCTGGCTGAGCCCTACAGCATCGCCGTGGTGGATATTGATCATTTCAAATCCTTTAACGACCTTTACGGACATGACACGGGCGACGAAGTGTTGCGCATGGTGGCGGCGCGGCTGGCGCAGGTGGGCGGCGGCGGGCAAGCTTTTCGTTGCGGTGGCGAGGAATTCGCCCTGTTGTTTCGCAACCGTCCAGCAATGGAGACCCTGCCGTACCTGGAGGAGCTGCGAAAGGATATCGAGGAATCTGTCTTTTGCCTGCGCGGCCCCGATCGTCGGCGGCAGGCGCGCGGCCCAGACCGCCGAGAGCCAGGTCAGCGCGCTTCCCGCCCGCGCAAAGCTAAGGCCGAACCGGTGGCGGACGCAGAAATCACCTCGGTCACGGTCAGCATTGGCGTCGCCGATCCTTTGGACGTCAAGCAGGGTACGGTTCAGCAGGTGATCGCGGCCGCCGATAAGGCTCTTTACCGTGCCAAGGCGGGGGGTAGAAACCGCATTGAAACGGCCCGGGGCCGGGCACACCCCGCTCCCTCCAAAATGGCTGCCGCTTCGCCGAGGTAAAACCGGGACTTGGAGTGCTAACCTGCTCTGCCTTAAATAGTTATTGTCGAACGCTGAGGATCGGCCGGGGCCTGCGGGGAATCCACCCGAGGCTCGTTCTGCCGCGGACGCACCCGGGGCGCTTCCTGGCGGGCATAGGGCTTGGGATGGGCCTTTCCGGCGTCGTGCCGGCGGCTTTCCTTACCCTTGAGGGCGCTCAACTGGACGCTGTCATGGAATAGCTGCTTAATCAGCAACCGCTGCGTTTCTATGATGTTACCTTGCTCCACAATGAGCATGGTCATTATGCCGTAGGCAATCAGGAACAGCACCGTGAGTACCGGCAACATGGTATTTTTGCGTTTGGTTAGGGGTGTGCTGTTCTCGCTCAAGGAGCACCTCATTCCTACTGAATAAGCCGACGCTTCCTATTGAGCACCTGCTGCGCCAGCGGCCAAAATTCGGCAAATAGCCGCAAATGAACGGGATACCCTCAGGGTTGTCCTATGCTGCCCTACCCGGAGTGCAAGCCCGTGCACATAAGCGGAAGCGGGAGATGCATTTGGAGATGCAGTGCAGGACCAGCCATAGGTATTCAGCCCCGTGGCAGTGTCAAAAAGATAACGGGCGGAAACGGTGGCTGCTGAAGTGCTGGTTTTACGCTACCTTCCCCAATTCCTGTTCCGCCGCGGCTGGGAGTTCCACGGTGAAGGTCGAGCCCTGTCCCGGCTCGCTGTGGAAGCTGATATTACCGCGCTGCGCCAGCAGCATCTTTTGCGCCGTGGAGAGGCCCAGGCCGGTCCCGGTGGGCTTGGTAGTGAAATAGGGTAAAAAGACCTTTTTCTGCTGCTCGGAAGGAATGCCGGAGCCGGTATCCTGCACGCTGGCCAGCACCTTGCCGCCGTGCTCTTCGCAGCGCAGGGTCAGTTGCCCGCCCTGGGGCATGGCCTGAATGGCGTTCACCAGCAGGTTGGTAAACACACGCCGCAAATCGGCGGCATTGGCCCGCACCGGGCTGACCGGCTGAAACTGGGTGATTACCGAAAGACTGTTCGCGCCGCGCCACATGGGACGGGTCAATTCCAGCGCGTCCTGCATGAGCTGGCGCACGTCCACCAGCGCGGTGTCTCCGCTGCCGCCGCGAATGTATTCCCGCACCCGCTTGATGATTTCCGCGCCCCGGCGAGCGGAATTATCAATCATGGCCAGGTACAAACGCTCCTCCTCGCTGTTCCCGGTTCGAGACTGAAGCAGGGCGGTGGCCTGGGTGATGGTATTAAGCACGTTGTTGAAATCATGGGCAATGCCGGAAGCCATCTGGCCGATAGCCAGGTGACGCTCGGTATCAGATACTCGCCGCTGCAACTGATTGATCTCGGTCACGTCGCGGACTAACAGCAGAGCGCCAATGATTTCGCCATCGCTGCCCCGCATGGGACTGGCGGAAACCAGGGCGTCCAGGGGGGAGCCGTCGGCGGGATTGGAAAAGCAGCGGGCTTCGTTCTGTACGGTTTCGCCGCGCAGAGCGCGGGTAACGGCCAGGCTGGAAAGGCTGGCCGGCTGCTCGTGCTTGTTCACGCCCAGGTGCCGGGCAAGAAAATTTACGTGGGCTCCGGTTAATTCTTCGCGGGTGCAGGCTGAGATCTGCTCGGCGGCGCGGTTCACGTCCGCCACGCGCGCGTTGCGGTCGAAGATGAACACCGCCTCCGGCATGCTCTCCAGCAGAGTGGAGAGCTCCAGCAACTGCTCGCGCGCCGCTTGCCGCTCCCGGCGGCGGCTTTCCATCAGATAGATCACCGCCCCGGCAACTACGGGGAAAATCGCCAGTTTGGAGTAATTGTGCAGGTGCTCGTTCACAATTACGTGGGCGTTCATGAAGACGAACGAGCCCAGTATGCAGGCGACTACACTGAGCAGGGCGGGTCCCAGCCCCGCATACGCCTCCACCAGGGCCACGAAGGCGAGAAAGAGCAGAGGGATATACCCCACCACCTCCTCCAGCCCCAGGACCACGGCCAAGGCCAATCCGCTCACCACCATGGCGAACAGGTAAGCCACCAGGGGCCGATTTCGCAGCCAGGAATGCATACAGTTTCCTACCCTTTCTTAGATGAGTTCGCGAGTCCGGTGGCAACATTCGCGACTGGGAAAACGACGCTTCCTTTCCCAAAGCGGCACGAGCCAGAGGGGTGGGAGGCCGCCGCAGGCCGAGACGGCAAGCGTTTGAAAAGGCGGGAAATCGAGTACTTGACCTGAATTGCAATTAGCGATATTAATATTGCTATTTGCAATATGAAGCTCGGGGAGAAAATCCGCTACCTGCGCGAAGTGGAAGGCACGCTGCGCGGCTACGGCCGCGCCTTTACCCAGCAGGAGATTGTCCGCGCCGTCAAGAAGGAGATGGGCAAGGGCATCAGCCAATCCTATCTTTCGCAGATCGAGAGCGGCTCCCGCCCCCATCTCACCAATTCCACCCGCATGCTGCTGGCTCGCTTCTTCAAGGTGCATCCCGGCTACCTGGTGGATGATCCCGAAGGTTTTCATAACGAGCTGATTTCAGACCTGGGTGCCCTGGAGGACAAACTCGACCTGTGGCTGATCAACGGCGCCGAACGTTTTCGCCGCGACCTGGAGGTCAGCCAGGCGCTGCTGGAGGCGGCCAAGCACGAGGACTCGCGCCGCTGCCTGGTGTTGCTGGGGGCGATTCTGGAGACGCCCAATCTGGTGGACCGCCTGCTGCAGGTGTTGCGGCCGGAGAACCACCGGAACCAGGCTGCATTGGCGGGCAAAGGCAACCGGCAAGGGAGGCGGGAGTTATGACCTGGGAGAATTTTTATCTGCTCTGCTTTGTGGTGGGCTTCGCCTTCAGCGTGCTTTCTTTTCTAGGCGGCGGCTTGCGCTGGCATCTGCCCTTCAGATGGCACCTGGGGCACGCCGGGGCGCATGTGCACTTGGGGCACGCAGGCGGCGCGCGCGGCGGGGCCGCCCAGGTCTCGGTTTTCAATTTCCTGACCCTGACCATATTTCTGGCCTGGTTTGGCGGCACCGGCTACCTGCTCACGCGATATTCCACGGTGTGGTTTCTGCTCGGACTGCTGGTGGCCCTGTTCAGCGGCATTGGCGGGGCCGCCATCATCTTCGCCTTCCTGAAGGCGCTCGTGGCCAGCGAACATCCCATGGATCCCTCGGACTACGAGATGGTGGGCGTGCTGGGCAAGGTGACCAGCCCCATCCGCGCGGGCGGCACCGGCGAGATTACTTACAGCCAGGGCGGCACGCGGCACGCCGCGGGGGCACGCAGTGAGAACAGCAGCGCCATTGCCAAGGGCTCGGAAGTGGTGGTTACCCGTTACGAACATGGAATCGCATATGTGCGGCGCTGGGAAGAAATGGCGGGAATGGATGACCCGCCGCAGCAGGCTTCGAGTTCCAGCGCCGGCGGCGAGGAAGGCAGCTAACCATGGCGCGCACCATCTATCGGCTGTTCAGTTGGGTGCTGTGGCTGGGCTTGCCCGTGGCCGCCCTGCGGTTGTTCAGCGTGTGGGACCGGCTGCCCATCCGCCTGGCCACGCATTTTGATTTAGCCGGCCGGCCCAACGGCTGGATGACCCCCAACGGCTTTCTGGTCTTCCTCCTGGTTACCATGACGGCAACAGCTGCTATCTCCACCATTGTCGCCTACCGTGCCTCGCAGCCCGACTTATCCGCCTGGACGCTGCTGGGATTTTTTTACGTCGTGGTCGGCATCCTCTATGGCGCGGCCGATGCCATCGTGAATTACAACCTGTACGGGCGCGGGGTGAGGGTGCTGCCCTACCTGATTGCGGGATTCGGCTCACTTTTGGTGGTGCTGGTGGTTTACATCGGCACCCGCCGCGGTCCGCAACTGCCGGCTGAGAACCTGATCGCCGACGAAGCACACGGCTCGCGCTTGTGGGCGCTGGTTATGGCGCTGCCGATCCTACTGATGGCGGCGCTGGCGGTGTCCGCTCCCAATATGGTTGTGCGCCTGGTGTTGCTTGTCCCCATGCTGTTGCTGCTCATGGCGGTGATCATGGCCTGGAGCGGCTTTCACTACATCTTCAGCAACTCCGGCCTGGAAATTCGCACCCTGGGCTTCCGCCTGCGCACCATTCCCGCGGCGCAGATCAGGGACTACGCGGTTGCGAGCTGGGGTCCCGGCGGAGGCTACGGCATTCGCGGCGTGGGCAGCAAACGCGCCTACGTCTGGGGCAAAAAGGGTGTGCGCATTCACCTGTGGGACGGGGAAGTGTTCCTGGGCCATCGCGACCCGGAGCGGCTGGTGCGGGATTTGGATGCGGTCATGAGTTTTGCGCATTGATGCGGTTCTTAGGAGGCGTTTATGCAGTTGGCATTCGGAGTCTGGATCATCGTGGGCCTGATGGTGCTGGCCTTCATGCTCATCATGAGCCTGCTGGCCAGGTTGTATCGCAAGGCGGGTCCGCATGAAGCCCTGGTGGTATACGGCTTCCGCGGCACGCGCGTAGTCAAGGGCCACGGCACCATCATTTTTCCCATGGTGGAAAACTGCCGCGGGCTCTCGCTGGAGCTGATGTCGTTTGACGTGGCCCCGCAGCAGGACCTCTACACCAACCAGGGCGTGGCGGTAACGGTGGAGGCGGTGGCGCAGATCAAGGTGAAATCGGATACGGAATCCATTCTGACCGCCTCCGAACAGTTCCTCACCAAAACGCCGCAGGAGCGCGAAGGCCTCATCCGGCTGGTGATGGAAGGGCACCTGCGCGGCATCATCGGCCAGCTCACGGTGGAGCAGATCGTGAAGCAGCCGGAGATGGTTTCCGAGCGCATGCGCTCCACCTGCGCCGACGACATGAACAAGATGGGCCTGGAGGTGATTTCCTTCACCATCAAGGAAGTGCGCGACAAGAACGAGTACATCACCAACATGGGCCGGCCGGACGTGGCCCGCATCAAGCGCGACGCCGACGTCGCCGGCGCCGAAGCCGACCGCGACACCGCCATCCGGCGTGCTCTGGCCACGCGCGATGCCGCCACCGCCAAGGCGCAAGCCGACCAGGAGCGGGTGCTGGCGGAAACCCTTTCGCTGGCCAAGCAGGCGGAAGCGCAGCGCGACCTGGAAATCAAGAAGGCGCAGTACCAGGAGTCCACCAAGCGGCAGCAGGCGCAGGCCGACAAGGCTTACGACATACAGACCAACATCATGCAGCAGCAGGTGGTGGCGGAGAGCGTGAAGGTGCAGCAGGTGGAGAAGGAACAGCAGGTCAAGGTGCAGGAAGCCGAAATCAACCGCCGCGAAAAAGAGCTCATAGCCACTGTGCTCAAGCAGGCGGAAGTTGAGCGCCAGCGCATCGAGACGCTCGCTGAAGCCGAAAAGCAGCGGCTGATGATGGAAGCCGACGGCCATGCAGCCTCCATTCGTGCCCAGGGCCAGGCGGAAGCGGAAATCATCTTCAAGAAGGGCGAGGCCGAAGCCAAGGCCATGAACGTCAAGGCCGAGGCTTACCAGGAATACAA
>DATGGJ010000342.1:0-1775 GCA_035308585.1 Terriglobales bacterium | reverse complement strand
AGGGGTGAGGGCGGCGATTTCATCCAGCACCAGGGTGCCTGCTCCCGCCAGCTCAAGCCGCCCGCGCTTGGTCTGAGTGGCACCGGTAAAGGCGCCGCGCTCGTAGCCGAAGAGTTCGCTTTCCATCAACTCGCGGGGCAGGCTGGCACAGTCAATCTTGACCAGAGGCTCGTCGCGTCCGGGGCCCAGGTAGTGGATGAGCGAAGCCAGGAGCTCCTTACCTACGCCGCTCTCGCCGCGAACCAGCACGGTGGAAGTGCTGGCAGCCACGCGCTGAGCTTTTTCCAGCAATTCGAGGGAAAGGGGGTCGGCGGCGATCCAGGAGGAAAGAATCTGCTGGGTAGAAATGGCAGGGGCGGGGGCGGCCGAACTCACCTCGGAGGCTAAAGGCGGGTTGCGCTGCTGGTCAGCCTGCGGCATGCGCGTTTATGCCTTCCGGCGGCGCGGACGGGGGGCTTCGGTGCCCGTCCGGCTGCGCCGGGCAGTCAACTCCGAGGGTTCCAAGCGCCGGGCCGCCTTCCATAGCCGCTCCAAGTCGTAATATTTGCGCGCCTTTTGGGAGAAGATGTGCACCACGAAGTCCACGTAATCGAGCAGCACCCACTCCGCCTGCTTATAGCCCTCAATGTGGACGGAGTGCAGGCCGATTTTCTCCAGCCGCTGCTCTACTTCGTCGGAAATGGCCTGAATCTGCCGCGGATTGGTACCGCTGCAAACCACGAAATAGTCGGTGAAAGCTCCGGAGCCTTTCTCCATCTCGAGAATGGCGACGTCCTCGGCCTTTTTTTCGACGCAGGCGTTAATGGCCTGCGAGACTTGCTGCTTGAGGTTGCTCTTTTTAGCCATGTGTACTCGGTCGTTGGTCCTTTGTTGTTGGTCGTTGCTGGTCGTCGGCAAAATCAGCGAACAGGCGACGGCTAATCAGCCACGACTTCCTTCTTCAAGCTGATTTCCGCCGGCTGCCCCGCACGGTACAGCCGCATTTTTTTGATGTATTCCGCGACCGATTCGGGCACAAAGCGCGCCAGCGAGCGTCCACTCTCCGCAGCCCCACGAATCTGGGTGGAGGAAACAGGCACATTCACGCCCTCCAGGAAATGGATATGGGCCGGGCCCAGCACCAGCTCGCCCTGCGCCGGCTGCTTGCGAAAAGCCTGGCTCACCGCCTGCTTGGGGCGAAAGCTCTCAGGCAGCGCCTCCGCCACCTGGGCCAGACTGTGTCCGGGGCGGCTGCCCACAATGAATTCCACAGCCCCCAGCAGCGCTTCCGGCTCCTTCCATTGCGCGATCTTAAGGAAAGCGTCTATGCCGATGAGAAAAAACAGGCGATCGCTCTTGCCCAGAGTGCGTTGGAAGCGGCGCACCGTGTCAATGGAATAGTTTGCTCCCGCTTCGGCATGTTGCGTGTGGCCATGCGGCGACTTGGCTCCCTTACGCGAGCGGGGCATCTCCAGCACCTCGCCGCCGTGGCGGTCTTCTCCCTGGGGGGCTTCGAGCCGCGAGGGATAAAACGCCTTCTCGCCCAGCGTGGCCAGAGCCAGCATGGCATAGCGATCTTCGAAGGGGGCCAGGGGTTGGCCGGAACGCAGGGGCGGCACATTGGCCGGAACGAAGTGAATTTGCTTCAGGTCATAGCGCTGTTGAGCCGCCTGGGCCAGCGCGAGGTGACCTTTGTGCACGGGATCGAAGGTACCGCCGAACAGGGCGATATTCATGAACTCCGTTTGGTTCCCAGCAGTAGTTTCGCGTTAATTGGGAAAGGTTGCAAGGGGGTG
>DATGGJ010000341.1:0-7984 GCA_035308585.1 Terriglobales bacterium | reverse complement strand
TTCGCTTGGAGGTCGGCGCATGCGATCAAGTTGGCTGGTCTTGCCTGTGCTGTTCCTATGCAGCCTGCTCTGTGGGGGGCAGGGAACACCGAAGGGCTACGACGGTCCTCTACCAATGCCACCCGGACGCAAGCCCGATTTTTGGAAACAAGGACCTCCACCCGCTCCCGCCCGAAATCTAGACGTGGTCCACCTCCAGGCGCAGGCGGATGAAATGGCGAAGCTGGCGGCTGGAGTTCCACCTGATATTGAGCAGCTCAAGAAGGGGATTCTGTCAAAAGACTTGCAGCATACCCTCAAGCGGATTGAAAAATTATCGAAACAGCTGCGGCAAGAGCTGAACCAATAGCCCCAAGGCTTCCCATCCGAAAGAATCGCAGCTAGTATTAAGGCTCTCTTCTTATGCGGTTCTTCTGCGGTTGGTTGTCCTTCATCCTGCTGGCGGCGGGCATCAGCTTTGCCGCTCCTTCCGCGCCACCCAACGTGGTCCTCATCACTCTGGACACCACTCGCGCCGACCGCATGGGATTTCTGGGCTCCAGGCGCGGTCTTACCCCTCATCTGGATGCCCTGGCGAAGCAAGGTGTCGTGTTTACCAGGGCCTACGCTCACGTCCCGCTGACTACAGCCTCGCACGCCACTATCCTGACCGGGACCTATCCGCAGTACAACCACGTGAATGATTTCGGCAAGCCCCTGGGCGCGAGCCTGCCATATCTTCCCGACATCCTCCATCACCATGGTTACCGCACGGCCGCGTTTGTGGGCTCGTTAATCCTGGACCCGCTGGACGGGCTGGCTCCCGGTTTTGACCGCGGCTTCGATTTTTATGATGCCGGGTACCGCCTGCGCCGAGCCCACGAGGACCGTTACCAGACGGTGGAGCGTCGGGCCAATCAGGTGATAGCCCACGCCCTGGCCTGGCTGAGTCACAACCGGCAGCGGCCTTTTTTCCTGTGGATTCACCTTTACGACGCGCACGATCCCTACGATCCCCCGCCCCCTTACGCGCAGCGCTACGCCTCGTTTCCCTACGATGGAGAAATCGCGTACGTTGACGCCGCGGTCGGACACCTGTTTACCGTATTGCGGGCTCAGGGGCTTTATGACCGCGCGCTCATTGCCGTCATGGCTGATCATGGCGAGGCCTTCGGTGAACATGGCGAACGGACGCACGGAATCTTTCTGTACGATGAAACCATTCATGTGCCTCTTCTTTTCAAGCTGCCGGACGAAAGTTTCGCGGGAGAGCGAATCAGCGCTCGCGCGGGCCTGGTAGACGTTACGCCTACTATCCTGAGCGCGCTCGGGATGCAGGTGCCCGGCGCCGTTCAAGGGGAATCCTTGTTGAAATTGATGCGGACGCAAGCGCGTGGCGCTGCCGCAGCCGGAAACGAAGCGGACCGGCCTATCTACGCGGAAACGGATTACCCGCAGCGCGCGTTCGGCTGGAGTCCGCTGCGCGCTCTGCGCGACGGCAAATACCTCTTTATTGAGGCTCCGCGACAGGAGCTATACGATCAAGCCGCCGATCCCAAGGAAGTACATAACCTGGCCGGCAATCGCCCAGCCGTGGCCGGCACCCTCGCCAGGAACCTCGATAGCTTCCGCGCCCGCACCAGTGCGGCGCCGAGCGGCGCCGGAGCGGTGGACGCACAACAGGCGCAGAAACTTAATGCGCTCGGCTATGTCGCCTCCGATACCTCGGCATCCGATAAAACGGCGAAGGGGGGCAGGATTGAGGCCGCTGATCCCAAAGATAAGATCGAAATCGCCAACCAGATGCATGCCGCCATCATGGAAATGGAAGATGGACAGTACCAGGAGGCGATTCCGCGGCTGCAGGCGGTTTTGGCGGGCGATGCCAACATGCCTATAGCCCAAATGCAACTGGGCACCGCATTTACCCGCCTGCATGATTACCGGCAGGCCGTGCCCGCGCTGCAGAAGGCGCTCACCCTGCAGCCCGACTCGGGCATGGGCCACTACCAGCTGGGACTGGCGCTTTTTGAGACCGGCGACTGGCAGGGGGCCGCGCCGCAGTTCGAATTCGCGGTAAAGGAGGCTCCTCGCTGGGCGGACGCGCACTTCTCTCTAGGTTCGGTGTACGCGCGCATTGACCGCGTGCCTGAAGCCCTGATCGAACTGCACACGGCATTGCAACTCAATCCTCACCACTATCGCGCCAACCTGCTGCTGGGCCGCATCCTTTCTCTGCAAGGTCACCCGCGCGAAGCGCTGCCCAATCTGCGGGAAGCAATTGCGGTTGAACCCCAGTCGCGCGAAGGGCATTTATTCCTGGCGGATGCTTACGCGCAACTCGGCATGAACGCGGCCGCGCAGCGTGAGCGCGCGCTGGGTCTGCGCCTGCCTCCTCCCGGCCAGCAGTAAAGTCCCGGCAAATACCTGTTGCGCCGACCTGCCCGGCGTCTATAATCCGGCTCTCCCGAAAAGCACGGTTCTCAAGCTCGGGAAGGAACGGCATGAACTCATTGCGTTCTCTTACCGCAGTCATGTTGCCGGCGTTCTGTTTTTTGGCGACTCTCGCGTCACCGCCTTCCGCTCCGCAAGCCATTCTGGGGTTCAGCGCTGGCGCGGCCGCGCAAGAAACCGCAGTGGAACAGAAATTCAAAGCCATTCCCTCGGCGGCGGAGGAGCGAAAGCAGCATCGGATTTTTACGGCTGAGCCGCACATCGCCGGCTCGCCCCGAAACAATGAACTGGCGCGTTACATCGCCGCGGAATGGAAAAAGCAGGGGTTGGAAGATGTGCGCCTCCGCCGTTACGATGTCTACAGCACCGAACCGCGGAGCACCTTTCTGGAGATGGTCAGCCCGGTGCGCTACGTGGCCGGCTTGCGCGAACAGTCCTATCCCGCCGATCCGGATACCAAAAACAGAGCAGTCTCGTCCGCCTGGACCGGCATGTCCATCTCCGGCGAGGTCACAGCTCCCCTGGTGTACGCGCACAGCGGCAATCCCGAAGACTACGACTACCTCCGCCAGCAGGGCATCAGCGTAAAGGGCAAGATTGTTCTGGTGCGTTATTCCAATCCCTACAGCTATCGCGGATTTAAAGCCCTCACCGCGCAGCGCGAAGGGGCGGCCGCCATCCTTATCTACAGCGATCCCGCCGAAGACGGCTATAAGAAGGGCAAAGTTTTTCCCGACGGGCCCTGGGGTCCGGAAAGCCACATCCAGCGCGGGGCCATCACCTATGACTTCATCGTGCCGGGTGACCCGCTCACTCCGGGTTGGGCTTCATTGCCTGGAGCCAAACGCATCGCGGTGAAGGATGCGCGCTCCTTGCCCAACATCATGGCCCTGCCGCTCTCCTGGCACGATGCCAAGCCGCTATTGGAACACATCGGCGGCCCCGTAGCTCCGCAGGATTGGCAGGGAGGCTTGCCCATCACCTACCGCCTCGGGGGAAAAGATGCGCAAATCCATCTCAAGATTGACATGGACAACTCCACCAAGCCCTACTACGTGGTGGAAGCGCGCATCCGCGGCTCGCAGTTGCCCGATGAGTGGGTGGTGATGGGCAACCACCGCGACGCCTGGGTTTTCGGCGGCGTGGATCCCAGCAGCGGCACTGCATCTATGATGGAGCTCACCCGCGGTCTGGGCCAACTGCTGCGCCGGGGAATCCGCCCCAGGCGCACCCTGGTGATCTGCAGCTGGGATGGCGAAGAGGTGGGGCTCACCGGCTCCACGGAGTGGGGCGAGCAATTTCAGGATGAACTGCGCCAGAAGGCGGTGGCCTACATCAATGTTGATTCCTCCACATCGGGGCCCAATTTCGAGGGCAGCGCCGTAGCATCGCTTGCGCCCCTGCTGCGCGAGGTGAGCCACGATTTCCAGGATCCGGAATCAGGCCGTCCGCTTTATGAAGCCTGGAAAACCTCGGTGGAGCACGCGCGAAAAGAGCGCAAGGAGTCTGGACCGGTGACGGACGCGAACCTGGTGGACACGCGCATCGGCAGTGGATCGGATCACACCGTATTTCTCAACCATGTGGGCATGCCGGTAATCGGCCTGGATTTCGACGGCCCCTACGGCGTGTATCACTCCATGTATGACGATTTCTACTGGATCAACCATTTTGGCGATCCCGGCTATCGTTATCACACGCTGATGTCACAGTTGTGGGGAGTAATTGCGTTACGTTTGGCGAACGCCGAGCTGTTGCCGTTCGATTTCGGCGAGTATGGCGAGAACATCAGCCAGTTTGTGGACGAACTGGCCAAGGGCAAGGACATGAGCCAGTTGGACCTGGGACCTTTGCGGTCCGCGATTGTGGATTTTACCAACGCCGGGCGCGAGCTCGAATCGGCGGAGCAGCAGGCGCTGGCTTCCGGCAAACTCGAGCCCACGCTCGAACAACAGGTGAACCAGGGCGCCATGCAGGTGGAAAGAAACTGGCTGAACCCGCAAGGGATCCCCGGCCGCCCGTGGTTCAAGCACATGCTTTATGGCGCCCGCTACACCTATGCGCACCTGGAACTTCCAGCGCTGACCGAAGCAGTTGAGAAAGGCGATTGGAACACGGCACGCCTGCAGGCCGAGTTGCTGCGCCAGGCTCTCGAAAAGAACACTCATCTACTTCAGGAGCTGACCAGCGAGCTGCAAACTCCCCCGACAGCAGGAGGACGCGCAGAGTGAAACCGCGCGGCCCTCTCTTCTTTATGCTGCTGTGGCTTGCGTTCGCGGCTACCGCAGCCACAGCGCAAACTCCGGCGCCGGCCGGCGGGGAATCTCTTGGGCAGTTGCGCAACCGGTTGCAGGCCATCCGGCAGAGTTTTCCCGGCAACATGTCCATTTACATGAAAAACCTGTCCACCGGCGACGAAATCGCGCTCGATGCGGACACGGTTTATGAGACCTTCAGCGTGATCAAGCTGGGCATCGCCGCCGAGGTCCTGCGCGACGTGGAAGCGGGAAAGTTTTCGCTCAGCGACCGCATCGCCATCACTCCAGCCGACCGGCGGCTGCCCTCCGGCGTCCTCTACGCCCTCGACCCCGGTCTGCAACCCACGGTCCGGGACCTGCTCACGCTGATGATCATCATCAGCGACAACGAGGCCACGGATATCCTGGCCAGCAAGGTTGGCCGTGCGAACGTTACAGCCTACATGCACAGTCTGGGACTGAAAAACACCAGTATTCAGTTTTCCGACCTGGATTGGGACCGCACCTGGCTGGGAACGCTCGACCCAAGCTACAGGAACACCAGCGGCGACCAGACCATCAACTTTCCTTTCGGAAAGTACAGCGATGCGCAGGTGAGCGCCGCGTTCGGGCACACCATCTATGACGCGGGCATTTATTTCGGGCACAGCACAACCCGGGAAATCGGCCAGCTGTTGGAGTGGGCGGCGGAAGGCAAGCTGGTTTCCAAGAACGCAAGCAAGTTGCTACTGGGCACCATGGAGAAACAGCAGGTGAACGACCGCTTTCCCCGGTACCTGGAGGACGTTCGCATCGCGCATAAGACAGGCGACGGGCAGCCGTTCATTGCCAACGATGCGGGCGTGCTCTGGGTCCACGAGCAACCGATAGTGCTAGTGGTATTCACTGGCCACCATCGCGGCACCACCGCCCCTCTACACGAGTCCATCGCCCGGGTGGCCGCGCTGGTAGTGCGGCACTACGGTGGCAAATTGACGCCCGACTTCAAGCCATGAACCTTGCCCGCATAAATCTGAGAAAGCACCTAAAGCCGTCGCCCCGCCGATACACTCTGTTGACAGTCAACATAACTCCAACTCATGCGCCCAGCGGGTGGAGGCTCTCATGATCCGACCATTCGTTCTATTCCTCATGCTGCAGATTCTGACGGGAGCCGCAGCCGCGCAAAACGCCGCCGCTCCCGACGTACCTGAGCCGGGTTCGGTGGAAGCGATTGCCGCCGCGACCACGGAGAGCGATTTCCTCTCTCCCTGGGTTTCCTATCTGCCCCAATCTTCCACCGTGCCATCGCCCATGACGTTCCTGGGGCGGATTCCCGGGGCGCCGGGAGAGCTGGTGGGCACGGTCAAAGCTTACGCATACTGCCGCGCCCTGGCTGCGGCTTCGCCGCGCGTCCGCGTTTTCACGCTGGGACACACCGAAGAGGGCAGGGAAATTCTGATGCTGGCTATCGCCGACGAAGCCGGCATTCGCGAACTGGATCAGCTCAAAGCCGCCACCGCCGCGCTCGCCGACCCCCGGCGCACCGATCCCGCCGTGGCTGACAGGCTGATCAAGACGGCGCGGCCTTTCTATTACTTCAACGCCGCTCTGCACTCCGATGAAACCGGTTCCACGGAGGCCATGCTGGAAATGGCGTACCGCTTAGCCGTCTCCGAACAGCCCATGATCCGCCGCATCCGCGAGCGGCTGGTTGTGCTTATTAATCCCATCTCTAACCCCGATGGCCGCGACAAAGTGGTGGACTGGTTCTATGAGTACCTGAAAGGCAAAACCGACTATGCCAGCCTGCCGCGCCAGTCCCCTCCGTACTGGTCGAAGTACACCTTCGTGGACATCAACCGCGATACCCATCAGCAGACGCACGAGACCACCAGGGCCGTGCACCGCATGTTCATCGAGTGGCACCCCACCGTGGTGCACGACCTCCACGAAGGCGAGCCCATGCTGATGACCTGGAACGGCACCGGGCCCTATAACCCGGACATTGATCCCATTACGTATGCCGAATTCCTGGAGCTCAGTTTCCATGAAGTGCAGACCATGACGGCAATGGGCATGCCGGGCGTGGCCACCTGGGACTTTGGCGAGGCCTTTTCCCACCTCTACCTCGATTCTGTGGCCATGAACCACAACAGCATCGGGCGCGGGTACGAAACCTGGGGCAATGGCTCGGCGGAGACTATGCGTCGTAGCATTGATCCTCCCGACATGGAGATGAAATGGTACCGGCCGCTGCCGCCCAAGTCGCAGGAGGTAACGTGGTCAGCGCGCGACAACTTGAATTATCAGGAAACCGCGGCCCTGGCCGCCCTCGACTACAGCGCCGATCACGCCCCGCACATGCTGCACAACTTCTACAAGAAGGGGTGGGACTCCTGGCAAAAAGGCTTGCACCAGCCGCCCTATGCGTTTCTTATCCCCGCCGACCAGGGGGACCCCATGCGCGTGGCACAGATGGTGGGATTGTTGATGAAGCAGAACATTGAGGTGGGACGCGCGCCATCAATGGTTCAGCTCACGGATGGCAGCTTTCCCGCCGGCACATATGTGGTGCGCATGGATCAGCCCTACCGCAATTATGCCGTGGATTTGCTTACTCCCCAGCATTACCCCATGGACGGCGGCGAGCCCTACGATGACGTCTCCTGGGAACTGCCTGCCAACTATCACCTGCAGGCGATTCCAACCGCCGATGTTGCCGTGCGCTCGCTTCCGCTGATTCCACTTTCCCAATCTCCACATCCTGCCGGCGAGGTCACGGGAAACGGACCCATATTTATCCTGAAAGATACCGGGCAGGAAAGCTTGCTGGCGGCCCGCTACCGCCTGAGCCGCTTCCGGGTGGAGATCGCCGAGCGCGCTTTCAAGCTCAAGGGCACGGAATTCCCGGAAGGCTCCTGGATTTTTCCCGCGCAGGACGGGTTGGCGCAAGGGTTGCATGCGGTGGCAACCGAATTGGGGCTGGATTTCACCAGCATTTCCACCCTTCCGGACGTATTCCACCATGCCGCTCCAGCGCCCCGCATCGGGCTGTGGGTGCCCTGGGCCGACACCGACACCATCGGCTGGATCCGCTACTCCCTTGACCAGCGCAAGGTGCCCTACACCTACCTTCGCGATGAGGACATCCGCGCCGGAGCTCTGCGTGATCGGGTGGATATTCTGCTCTACGGCAACGTGGACCTGGAACTGGCGCCGCAGATCCAGGGCCTGCCCAAAGCCTGGGGACCGATGCCATATAAAAAAACGCCGCAGACCCCGAGCCTGGGCACGCCGGCGGAGTCCGACGA
>DATGGJ010000340.1:0-9483 GCA_035308585.1 Terriglobales bacterium | reverse complement strand
GAGAGGCGAAGCGTTGTTTCGACCCGTGTTGTGCCGGAGAAAGAGCCGGACATTTCAGGCATTGTGATCTCCTTTTCGGGGAGAATTGTCGTCCTCGGCGACCGTTGCGTCAAGCAGGTTCATTGAGGACGCGGTGTTAGTGCTTGAGCGGGCGCCTTCTGCGGGCGTGGACGATTGCGGGGTGTGATGCTGTGAAAATCTCTTCGAGGCGTTTGCTTTTTTCGACGGCGTGGTGCGAGCGCTCGCAGATTTTCTTGCTGTCGTCGATCAGGTCCCGCGCGTGCCGGATCAATCGGCCTGTATCTAGCTCGGGCATGGTTTTGCCCTTTTATGTATAAAACTCTAGCATTTTTCGGTGTGCGGGGCGCTGTGATTTGGGGGTGCTTCAATGAAAGGGAAAAGCCCTCGGCGGGGGCGGAGGGCTTGCGGAGGAAGGGCGGCAGTTAAGAAAAAGAGCTAGCGCCCGGGTGTACGACACTGAGGCGCGCGTTTGCTCCTTCTGAAGCGTGGGGACGCTGCAGGGTTAAAGCCTCTGAACCTGCTATTTCCCCTCGTCGTTGGCCCGGGCGCGAAGAAGATTAGTCCCGCGCGCGTGGATCGGCAAGGGGTCTTGCGGCCCTACGCGCCGACGGCCACAGTCCGTTCCGCCACTTGCTTTCTAGGGGCGAGGGCGATTAGGGCTATTCCGATGATAGCGAAGACGGCGACGCCGACGAGTTCTCGTCGGTGGATCAGGTGACGGGATGCCTGCACCGCCATCACCCCCGCATGAGCGAAGCTCGACCATGCCGCAAAGGCGATTAGACTGCGATTCCCGGACGGATTGGGTGACGCAAGGAGCAGGAAGATACCTAATGTGGCGTACACGCTGAGCATCATTGCCAACGCCGGGTCTCTCTGAAAAACCAATATCAGCGGATAAACGGCAGCCGAGAAGAGCAGGCCCACTAACCCCAACACTATTTTCAGAGCGCGTTCCCGGTTCATGGTGTCCTCCTCAATGGGACACACGATAGCCCTAGTGAAGAGGGACGGGCAAGTGCGATTTCGGCCAGCGTCAGCTCTTTTTGGAGCCGACGGCAAAGAAGGCGGTTAGTGTTTGCTCCACTTCCTTGCTGCCGCAATCGGGGCAGGTGATCTCGCCCTCCTCGTATTCCTGTAGGGTGAGAGTTTTTGAGAATGCTTTTTGGCAGGAATGGCAGAAATATTCGTACTGCGGCATGGCGCACCTCTGCTGGTGGATGTGATGAATTTTAATTCTCGCCCCTTGCGGGTTCAACTCTGCCCAAGCTAGCGTGCCAAGCATCCGGTGCAAAGAGGGCTACTTTTGCGTGAGACTTGGCGTCCAATCTTGCGTCTGAACCGTATGCGGGCGAAGAAAACCTTCGTTGTTGTCATCCTTCTGTTGGTCGGTGCGGTTGCTTTATCCATTTACCTTTTGTCCCGACCGGTACAATCACGTGCAATGCGGCAGGCACTGACCGGGTATGTGCTTGAGGTTAAACCCGACCTCAATAGAATCACCGTACGTAACGCGGACATGCCCGGCGTCATGGCTTCAATGGTGATGGATTACCGCGTGAGAGATGCCGGGGCACTCAACGGGATAAAACCCGGTGACAGCATCCAAGCGACGATGGTCATGGATGGCGGCTACTGGCTCGAAGACATCAAGGTAGTCGGGAGCCGACCGTGAGGACCTCCGTGCACCTGGTATGCCCCGGATTTTGCGTGGTCATTCCCCGATTAGCTCGCGAGGGTGATGCCCGGATTTTGCGTGTTGGTAAATGGAAAAAGCCACGGTGGCATGCGGAATTTTCGTGCGTGGTGATTCCCTTGTATGGGTTTATGCGGGGCTGGTTGTATGGCCAGAGTTTTAATGCAGAATAGGTGTTGCGTTCGTTGCAATGCACACCCAATTCCCATCTTTAAGCAACCACGTATCCACAAATCGTTCCCGGCGCACATAAGGCTTGCCGCCTGCCAGCCCTTTTGCCCGGAACACCCCCGTGGCGATTGCGATAGTGCCATACACGTGCACACTCATGGATTCAGGCGACACTTGTTGCTCCTGCACACTAGTTCCCTTGATGCTGGCCAGAAACTGCGATTTAGTCTGCGTGCTTCCATCATCGTTGATCAATACAATTTGATCATCCAAAATCAAATCAAGTGCTCGTGTATCCGCCCGCTTGTACGCTTGGTTCCAGGCCTTTTCCAAGGCGATGATTTTCGTTTGGATTGCCGCATCAGGGCTCTTTTGCATGCTGACCATGAACACAGTGGCACCCAGTACCAAAATCACAGTGATAGCCACTCTCATCGTCTACCTCTTTAGCTCAAGTATGGGTCGGTTACCCGGCAACCTTGGGCCATAATTGTGTCTGTGCCACAGTAGTAAACATAGCGGGCTTCAAACGCAGGTCTCGCCCGGATCTAGTGCGGGATGTGACCCGAGGCGCTCGCGAGGGTGATGACCCGGATTCTACAGGTGTCGATTGAGTCGGGAATGGTCTTCGCTGGCGATGGCTGTTGCTGCGCGATTGCCCGGACGGTACCAAGCAGTAGAATAAAAGTCGGGCTGTTCAATTTGCCACTGCATAGGTACCAGCGCGGGACGATATCGCGAGTGGAGAGTTGAAGTCAATCCGGCCATCCAAGTAGAGCAAGCACAAACTCTTGCTCGATTCAGTCCTCGGTTGCTCCCCAGCCCCTATAGGTTTCGCACCTGAAGTAACTTTTTACGGACAAAATCAGTCGGATAACATTGCCACTGTGCGCACAAACGCACTGTTGCATATTGTGGTGGCCTTTGTTGCATAAAAGTCGTAGATCCATGTGCAACAATGGGGAACAATCGGTTACTACCCGTTCCGTAACGCATTGATAAGACAGCAAAGGCAGGTTGGACTGCTGTTTTCAAGACCGCCCGTTTCGACCGCTCACGCATCCCTCCGCTGTTCTGAGCATGGGGCCGTTGGCCGCACACAAGTTTCGCATACTTGTGCGGCCCCGTACCATCTTCCCAGAAGACAAGCTCTGCTTCCTGCCTGTACCATTCGGTGACGAGGTGAGCACGGGGAAATGCGGTTGGACCATCCACCGGCAGGCGTAAAGTTAGCGGGGGTAATCATCCTGGCGGCGGTAAGCGGCTGGGGAGTAACGGCTCCGCCGGAGACGGGGCGAGCGCCCCAAGGCTCCGCGCCCTTGTCGCAGGGCCGCCAGGTCTTTGTCCAGTTTTGCGCCTCCTGCCATGGCGAGAAGGGCGATGGCAAGCCGGCCAGCGGTCTGCGGCTCAAGCCGCCAGCCCTCGACCTCACCGGATATGAGCTGTCCGAATCCTTCATCCGGAAGGTGCTGCAGGAGGGTGTGCTGGGCACGGGAATGGCGGGCTGGAACTCCCTGCCGCCCGAACAACTGAGCGCGGTCACCGCCTATACCGCTACCCTGGGTCATGCGGATCAACTGCGCGAACCTGAACGTGTGGCCGCCGATAACGTCCTGCAGGAAGCGGGACGCAAAGTTTATGTTGTGCATTGCGCGCGCTGTCACGGGGAGCAGGGACAGGGCGACGGCCCCGGGGCATCGGGCTTGAAACCGCCGCCCTCCGATTTCACCGGAATGCGTCCGACCTACGCAGCGGCAGCCCGCGTGATTGCGGAAGGAGTTCCCGGCAGCGCCATGCCGGCCTGGCCGCGGCTGACGCCGGCGGAAGTTCAGGCGGTTACCTTTTATATTCGCTCGCTCTACCATGGGCCGAGCGGCGCCTTCAACCAGCCGCGCAAAAACACGACCGGCTGGTAAAACAGTGAAGCGCCCAGTTGCCGGCATTCCGTTTTTATCAGTTCACTCCACAGTTGTCATAAAGGAGATATGGCATGAGCAAATTGTCTCGTCGCGGTTTTGTGGGGCAGGCGGCAGTGGGACTGGCGGCGCTGGCCGCCATGGGAGGGAAGCCGGCCGAAGCGCAGCTCGTTTACCAGCGCGGCGACTGGAACATCAAGGAATTCGATGAGTTGCTGCGAGTGCCGGCGCGCGCCAAGCAGGTCTATGACGTCACCGCCATCGGCGAGGGCATGTTCCTGAAAAATATCAAGAATTCTCTCAACGGGCTGCACTTCGGCTTCGGCATTCCCACCGGGCAGATTCGGATTCTGGCCGGGCTGCACGGGCCTGCCAACCTGCTCAACTATGACGATTACGTCTGGCAGAAATACCGCATTGGGGAATGGCTCAAAGAAACCGATCCGGATACCGGCAAGCCGGCGCTGCGCAATCCCTACTACCCCAGCAAGGCGGCCAAGAATGGCTCGCGGGATCCCAATGACGAAAATTCCATCTACCAGGACGTCACCGTGCAGGGACTGCAGGCGCGGGGAGTGAAATTTCTCAGCTGCCACACCGCGCTGGAAGAGCAGGCGCGAGCCCTGCGCGGCCACTGGAAGCTCACGCAACCGCCGGAAGAGATCGTCAAGGACATGCTGGCGCACGTGCACAGCGGAGTGCTGGTGGTGGCCTCCATGGTGGCCAGCCTCGTCCTGTTGCAGAGCGAGGGCCATTACACTTATCTCAAGGTCTAATTCCATGAAGCCACCAGGGAAAAAGCTGACAGCGTGCTGGTGTTTGCTTTTGGCGCTGGTGAGTGGCCTGTCCATAGTGGCCGCGGCACAGCAGTCGCCGCCC
Organism: Terriglobales bacterium; assembly: GCA_035308585.1. Lineage (GTDB taxonomy): Bacteria > Acidobacteriota > Terriglobia > Terriglobales > Acidobacteriaceae > JAICWP01. Next base: position 4,800 of record DATGGJ010000340.1, on the reverse strand, counting down.
TGGAGCCAGGGCCGGAACAACCCGGCAGCTGACAAGGGCTACGTTTTCCAGGTGGACGACGTGGACAACGTTCCCGACCTGCACGGCAATCCGGCGGGAGCGCAATTGGTGCTGTTTATCGGCGGCAACCAGTTCATGGTCCTGCCGGACCTCGTGGCCGGCTTCGAGCAGCGGCACCCGGAACTGCGCGGGCACATCTTTTATGAAACGCTGCCGCCGGGAATCCTGCGCCGCCAGATGGAGCACGACGGAATCCTCACCCTGGGCAACCTGACCCTGCAGGCCCACGCCGACGTGTACGAAGCCGGAGCGCGGGTTCTGTCGCAGATGGAACAACAGAGCCAGGTGGAAAAACCGGTGCACTATGCCAGCAACCGTTTGGAAATCATGGTCCGTGCCGGCAACCCTCTCGGCATTCGCACCCTGCGCGATTTGGGCAGGAGCGAGCTTCGGCTCTCCATGCCCAATCCCGCCTGGGAAGGCGTGGCCCGCCAGATTGAGGATTCGCTGCGCAAGGCCGGCGGCGGCGAACTTTTGAGCAAGGTGATGGAGGTAAAGGTAAAGGACGGGACCACCTTCCTCACCCAAATTCACCACCGGCAGACGCCCATGCGCATTCTGAGGAAGGAATCGGACGCGGGCGTCACCTGGTCCTCGGAGGTGCTCTTCCAGGAGAAAATCGGCAACCCCATCGCCGGGGTGGCCATTCCCGCCCAGGAGAACACCACAGCGGTTTACGCGGCGGCGGTGTTGCGCAACGCGCCCCATGCGGCCGCGGCGAAGGCGTGGGTGGCGTACCTGAGCTCGGATGAAGCGCAAGCTATCTACCGTAAATTCGGCTTCGGCCCAGCTCAGCCCGCTCCCGGAGGAGAAGGGCGGTGAGAGCAATCCGGGTCCTGAAGACAATGCGAATGGCGGTGTTGGGCGCTGCCCTGCTGGCCAGCGCCGGCTGCGGCCGGGCGGTCCCCGCGGCGCAGGCGCAGGGCAAAACGGCGAAGCAGCAGTCCAAACCCGCCAGGCCGTCACATCCGGCTCAGATTCCGCTCGGGCCTGCGGGGGAGAAAATCCGCCTCGGCCAGCGCATCTTCGACCAGACGCCGCGCTATGCCGCCCCATACGTCGGCAATCAGATGAACTGCGCGGATTGCCACCTGCAGGGAGGAAGGGAGCCCTACTCGGCGCCGCTGGTGGGCGTGCCGGACATGTTTCCCGCCTACAGCCAGCGCGCCGGGCGTACCATCACGCTGGCGGAACGCATCCAGGAGTGCTTTGTGCGCAGCGAGAACGGGCGGCCCCCGGCCGCCGGCGACCGTGTAATGGCGGCGCTGCTGGCTTACATGGATTGGCTCTCTCAGGGTCACCCCAAGGGCACACCTTATCCCGGCCGCGGCCTGGTGGATTTGCCCCAACTGCATGGCGATGCCGGGCGGGGCGCCACCCTCTATGCCCAGCAGTGCTCGGTGTGCCACGGCGACCAGGGAGCCGGAATGCCCCCGATATTCCCGCCGTTGTGGGGACCGGCCTCATTCAATGATGGAGCGGGCATGAGCGGAGTACAAAAGATGGCGAAGTTCGTGCAGCACAACATGCCGCAGAACGCGCCTGGCTCGCTGAGCGCGCAACAGGCCTACGACCTTGCCGCCTACATCGAAGGCAAACCCCGCCCCAAAATGAATCCTGCGTACACGAAGTATTAAACCAGCTTGCGAATGGATTTTTGCCGCGCAGCGCTTCAAACGCGCCGAGCGACTCCGCTTAGAACGAAACCGTAATCTCGGAAGGATTGGCTTTGGCGTTTGCCACTGGGGCCGCCGGCTTGGCCGCGCAGTTGGTAGGCGAGGGAGCTGCTTTGGCCTGCGGCGACGCGGGCTTCGCGGCCGCGATGCAGGGCGCAGCTCCACCCACAACGGAACTGATGGCGAGCGGGGAGCGGCCGGTCAGGCGGGCACGCGCTGTGCTTCGGCGTCCGCGGACATACCTGGCGCTGCGTTGCGCCCGCGGCGGGTAGGAAAACTGGCTTCCGGCCTGCGACAAGCCTTGCTGGATGTGAGCTCCCATGGCTCGGGCCACTCCCGCCGACAATCCTGAATTGGCATGGATGACCGCCGATTCCGCGAGCGCCTGGGCGAACACGCAAGGACAAAGCACTGCGAACACGATGCCCGCCGCCAGCACCATTAAAGCTCTTTTCGCCATATGCCGTCCTCCGCCGAGGCCAGAGTATAGCCCAGCCTGAATCTCGCGCCCATGAATATTTGCCGTTCCACCCCGGCGGCCGGTTAGCGCTGCTTGCTGCCCGGCTTGGAGGCTGTTCCGTTATCCACCTTAATTTCGAATAGTTTAGGCCATAACTTGCCGGTCACAAACAGCCGCCCCCACCGGGGGTCGTAGGCAATGCCATTCAAGACAGCGTCGGGGTCGGCGAGCCGGCTTTTATCCATCAGCCCGCTCAGGTCTATCCATCCCAGCACCTTGCCGTTGCGGGGAGAAATGCGCACCACCCAGTCCGTCTGCCATACGTTGGCGTAAATCTCGCCCTGAACGTATTCCAGCTCATTCAGGTTCATGAGCGGGTGCTTGTGGTCATCCACCACAGAGATGCGCCTGGTCTCGCGAAACGTGCGCGGGTCCAGAAAGTGGAGAACGGAAGTTCCATCACTCAGAATGAAGCTCTTGCCGTCCTGGGTCAGGCCCCAGCCTTCGCCGGGATAGCGCAGCGTGCGCTGCAGCGCGAAGCTGAAGCGGTCGTAAACGAAGGCGGTACCGGCTTTCCAGGTCAGCTGCACCAGGTTACTGCCCCAGTTCGCGAGACCCTCGCCAAAATACTCGGCCGGCAGATCGTGCCGCTGCAGCACCCGCCCACTCTGCAGGTCCACCATGCGCAATGACGACCTGCCGTTCAACCCGGTGCTTTCATAAAGGTGCCCGTCTACATAGACCAGACCCTGGGTAAAGGCCTCGGCATCGTGTGGGAAGACGTGTATGACCTGATAATGGTCCGGCGGCCGCAAAAAATACGGGTTGGCCGCCGCCAGCGGAAGGGCAGCGCATAGTAAACCGGCCAGGAACAAGCCGTCGGCAAACATCCAGCTCAGCTTATCAGGGATTTCCAGGATTGCCTGAAGGTGGAATTCTTCTGCCCGGCTCCTGTCTTTGTTTCGCGGTCGCGTACTGGCCCTGTCGGCATTCAAGACGAAAAGAACCCGAGTCGCCGCTCGGGTTCCTTTCGTTTCAACCGGTGCTCTTTTACCGCAAACCGTTCCTTAGCCCGGCGGCCATGATCGCCACCACCGACTCTGTTCCTGACTTGGCAAGCTGCCGTTCGCGCCGGCTCTCCGGCAGAGTTTTCACCAGGTCGTCGTTCGGGGACCAAACCTCGGAAAGGAAGTACTGGCCGCCATAGCGGTGGAAAACAAATTTTCCCTGTATCGCGCCTCGGCTGCTTCCGACCTCGGATGCCAACATCACTATGCAGCCGCGAGATTTCACTCCACACAACTGCAGAATCTGATCGCTCAGCCCGGCCCCTTCCACCATGTACTCGCCTGCGGCCAGACTCGCTGATCCGGCCACGAAATTGAAGGGAATGTTTGCCCGCACCGTCTGTGCCGCTCCCCAGTTCACAGCCAGGGTCAACATCGCCCCGCACGCCAGCAATCGAATTGCAGCTCCCGTTTTCATAACCGCCTCCTCTCGCACTCGTCGTACAAAGGAAGCAATTCGCCTGCCGGCGCTGCGCCAAAATCGGCATTGGGTCATATGGGGGCGCAGGTCATTGAGCATATGGGAGAAAGCCCTGTGTCTGAACGTTTCAACTCCCGCCAGGTGCGATCGGGCGTCGCCCCGGCACCCTATCCAATGGGATAGGAACTATCTTTTGGGATAGAGGCGCCCCGGAATCCCGGGCAAGGCTTAACAGCAAAGCTGAATCTGGCAAGCCGGAGGAGACACGCCGCCCTCGATGAGGGCGGCTTTCGGCCTGCCCTCATTCGGGATGCGGCCCGGGCTTAGGAGTGCTCCACGTCGAAGTAGATTTTGGCGGTGGCGCGGTACTGGGTGATTTTCTTGCCTTCGAGCTCCATCTCCAGGTCGCTCACCCGAGCCCATTTCATTCCTCGCACCGTCTTGGCGGCCTCCTCCACCGCGTTGGCGGCCGCTTTGGCGAAACTTTCTTTGGAAATGCCTACGATATCAATCACTTTTTGGGCCATCACTGGCTCCTTTCAGTTTGTGGTCTCAGGAAGTTGCATGGTTTGACTGTAGTGCGGCCCCAGCGCGCCTGTCGAGCGGATATTCTTCCCCCCGAAGTACCGCGCCATGAGAGACCGCACCCCATTGAGAGTGATATATGGGGTCGCCGACCGGACTTTATGGATTGTGGTGCTCCAGCGCCGCCCGTTGCCAGCGGAACACCCGGATAAAACGGGAAGGAGTGGAATGTCCTACCGCTTAGTTTTCAGACATTTGCTTCTCCACCTTGCGCGCGGGCGATGATGAATCGTTGGCGCTCCTCTCTGGCGGCTTCACATTTTCTTTAACGAGGCGTGGCTTGCAACGCACTGCCATTTGCCGCTCGGCATCTTCACCCAGGTGTCTGTCCACCTCTCGGGCGAGTCTATGGGCTTGCCCGTCTCGTCTGTTCCTTTGCCCTGGAACTCGCCGGTGGCGATGGCCGTGTTGCCGAAGACCGATACTTTCACATCGGTGTACTCGGCGCTCTCGTACTTGGAAGCTTTGGTTCCGGCGAGGGCTTCGGCTTTGCCCATCAGTTTGCCGTTGTTTGAGGTTTCAATGAAGCGG
>DATGGJ010000339.1:0-5328 GCA_035308585.1 Terriglobales bacterium | reverse complement strand
AATGTAGCCTTCGTCCTCCATCCAGAAGGCTTCATTGAAGCGCTTTTTCAGCTCGCCGGCCTCGTCAAACAGCCGGGCGGCCAGTTCCTTCTCCTCCAGCCACCACAACACCTCGGAGAGGTGGAGCTTAGAAGCGTAGGTAAACGACTGCATCTCGCAAGTGCCCAGGGGAGTGTGCACCTGTGAGCCATCTTCGTAAACGATGGCGTCGCCGGAGTCCTTCCATCCCTGGTTCTTCTCTCCCTGCTGGGAGCGGGTCTGGTACTCGTAAAAGCCGTCCCCATCCAGATCGCCGTAGTCCTCAACCCATTGCAGGCCTTTGAGGGCGGGGGCAATCAGGGGTCGAATCAGTTCCTTATTGCCGGTCCAGTGCCATAATCCGGCGACCACCACGGGATAGTACATGGCGCCGGTAACGCCGCCGTAATAGCGGCCGTGAGGGTTGAAGTTCAGGGTGGCCAGAGGATTGGTGTGGAGTTCGTGGACGATGCGCCCGGGCTGCTCATCGCGCCAGTCATCTATTTTCGTTCCCTGCGTTCGGGCCAGTTCCAGCAGCGTGCCGCCGCTCATCTCCAACCCCAGCAGGTCAGACTCCCAGGCAGCAGCCAGAGAATCGCGCCCGAACACGGCCACGTACTCGGGCAATCCGCCGGCCGGCACCCAGCCGCGCGCGTTGTCCCGGTCATAGAGGCGGAGTGCGGCCAGGTCGCGCTTGGATTGCTCCAGCGCGCCCACCACCACCGGAGCCAGGGTGCCGCTGCCCAGGGTGGTGAAAGACGTGGCCTGCTGCAGGAATTCGCCGCGCTTGCGGTCCCACTCATTGACCCCTGAGAAGTAGCAGGAGTGGTCCAATCTCTTCCACTCGCCTTCGATCTGCGGCACCCAGTCCAGGCAGGCATGCCAGGAGCCGTGTGGGGGCAGATCCACAAGAAACGCAATCCGCCGGCGCTGAAACTGGGGCCGCGAACCGGCACGGGCGATGGTCAACCGGATACCCCGGTGCATCCGGGCCACGCCTTTATCCCCCTGGTGCCGATAGACGTGCCGCACCCGGTAGTCATATTCGAGGGTCGCCTGGTTGTTGCTCCCCGAAGTCCAGCGACGCGTGAGCTGTCCTTTCTGTTTGCGCCCGCCACCTGCTTCGTCAGGATCGGCGAAGTCGCTGTCCACCTCCAGTTCCAGCCGGACGGAAGTGTGAATCTGGGTGAAGTTAGTGAGCTCAACATCTTCGTGCATGCCCGCGCCTACATAGCGGCAGAGCTGCAATTCTAACGTCTGCTGCGCCGGGTCTTTTTCGTCCAGGCCGGTGTCTTTGATGTTGGAGGGAGAGGCAATGTAGTAGCCCATCCAGGTGTGTTGCTGCATGTTGGAATTGCCCGCCCGCAGCGGTGGCTGGCCGTTGATGAGCCAGCGATAACGCGAAAGCATGCGCGTCTGGTACACCCATAATCCGTGTTCCGGGTGTTCAAAGACGAAACCGTCGGGGCTGGTGGCCAGAACCGTGCGGCCCTGGCTCACATACAACGTGGTATCGCGCGGACGCAGGCGCACTTGCCAGTTGCTGGGCGGATGGGCCATGCCGAATCGGCCGTTGCTGCGCCCGGAATTAGGCCGCGCCACTTTTTGCTTCCCCGGTCGCATGTGAGCCCAACCGCTCTTTCACGACCAGGCGCTTCAGTTGGAGCGCGTTCCGCGCCGCATAACCGGCCTGGTCATTGTCGAAATAAATGTAGGTGGCGCGCAGCTTGCTCCACCCCGCAATGCGCTCCGCCCATTGCTGCAGCGTGTGTCCCGAGTAGCACCCCTGATATTTGCCGCCGGGGCCGTGCAGACGCACGTAGGTGAAATCGGCGGTGATTTCCATGGGCGAGGCGAAGCAGTCCAGCTCGAAAATGCAGTAGGCGGCGTTATAACGGCGCAGGACCGCATACACGGCTTCGGTGTTCCAGCTGGGCTCGCGGAATTCGAAGGCATACTGGTGATGGCGCGGCAAAACCTGTAAGAATTCTTCCAGGCGCCCCGCGTTTACGCGCCAGCGGGGCGGCAGCTGAAACAGAACAGGACCAAGCTTCTCTTTCAGCGCCTCAGCCCGGGGCAGGAAATTCTGCAGCGCGTTTTCAGGGTCCTTCAGTTTCTTATTGTGAGTGAGGAAACGGCTGGCTTTCACCGCGAAACAAAAGCCCGGGGGAGTTGCCTGCCGCCAGTTTGCAAAGCATTCCACGCTGGGCAGCTTGTAGAAGCTGTTGTTGAGCTCCACTGTATCGAAGTGCCGGACATAGAAGTCCAGCATCTTAGAGGCGGGCAGCTTCTCCGCATAGAACGGCCCGCGCCAGTGTTTGTAGTGCCAGCCGGAAGTGCCGATGTGAATTCGACCCATGTCACCATCCGCGCAACAGTGCGCGCCGCACCAGCTCCGCTGTAGTGCCGTAGACGACGTGCTCGCCCAGCGAGTTGAGGTGCATCAAAAGAGAGTAGTTGGAAGCCTTGGCGGTCAGGCCCAGCCGCGGCATAGCCAACTCGTCTCCCATCAGCCAGAAAACCACGCCAAAGAGGAATCCTGAACCGGCACGCACCGGGAGACAAACCTCGCCGGCAGCGGCATAGCCTGCCGCCATCAGGCCGCCTACAACGTAATGGACGGCGGCGGCCCCCCGGAGTTTTTCCTGGAGCAACAGGCTGCGGCCGAGCAACACTTTCGCAGCCACTTCGGCCGCGCCACTGGCCGAATCCCATTCCTGTGAACTGTAGGGCGAGCCTGACGGCGCCGAAGATGGACCGCCAAGCTTGCGCCAGACTGCGCTGAACTCCCGCATCGCCCACGCCCCCGCCACGCCGCCGGCAAATCCCGCCAGCAGCAATCTGCTCCAATTCTTTCGCCGCAAACTCGCTCCTGGTGCGTCAATGCTCTTCCTAGAGCGATGTATCTTTCAACCCTTGCAGTTGGCTGCCTGTGCCGCACCACGAGTGTCTTTCAGGGAGATGAGCCCCGACAGGTACGCATTCTGAGGACTGGGCACCGAGGCAGCAGCTACTCCGAACTTCTTCTACATGGCAACCAAGGCTTTCGGGATGGGGCTCCAATGGTCAGCGGGTTTCGCCAACAGGTCGGAGAACAGGAACACGCGCTGGAGGGTGCGATGCTGCGGAGAAATCATTTCTGGAAAGGCTTTGGAATCGGGGCAGCGGCGGGCGCAGGCGGCACGGTGGGCGTCCTCCTGGCGCTCAATTATGTGGGGCGGGCCGGGCATCGCCGGGTGGTTCGCCTGGAGAAAAGCATCCAGATCGCCGCGCCGGTGGAGGACGTGTTTCGCGCCTGGCTGGACATGGAACGTCTGCCCCAGCTTACCGACGTCATCGAGCAGGTCCGCCGCGATGGCGACCGCTCCCACTGGACGGTGAATGTGGATGGCCGCCAGTTCGAATGGAACGCCGAAATCGAGCAACTCATCCTCAATCAGGCGATTGGCTGGAAATCTGTTTCCGGCTCAAAAAACAGCGGACGCATTACCTTTTCCCCGCTGGGGACCGACACCATGGTGCACGTCACCATGAACTACGCGCCCCCGGTGAGTTTGCTCACGCCGTTTGTCACTTCGTTTTCGATGCGGCTGGAAGAGTTGATTGAACGGGTGCTGCGCGATGTTAAGGCCGCTCTGGAGAGGAAAGCTGAAATGTCCCGTCCCAAGCCGGGGGAGGCCACCGGCACCTACGGCCGGGAGGAGGTGGGCGGCACCCAACACACGCGCTTCGGCGGCGCTCCCAGCCCGGTAGAGTTCACCCGCCCGCCGGAGGCGAAATCCTGAGCACCAGGCCGGTTCACAACCGACGTTAATCCTTGGGCGTGCCTGCGGGCGCGCTCACGTCCTGAGGAAAGGACTTGAAAACCACATCACGCGACTTGGCCGCTTGCTTGTGATTGGCATCGGTGGAGTACTGGGTGAGAGTCCCCTTGAGGACGTAATATCCCTCGTCATTAACGGTCTTGCCTGGGCCCCGGTCGGCGGTGCCTTGAAACTCGAACCAGACGCCATGGACCTCATCGGTGGTAAATCTCAGGTTATGGCCGTCCAGCGAGCCGTGCTTGAAAAACTGGTCGAGGAAAGCGCCGCGGTCGCTCTCCAATTCGCCATAGCGGGAAATAAAGCCGCTTAGTTTGCCCTTGTCTTCCTGCGTGATCTGCACAAATTCGCCATCGCGCAAAAAGGTGTACATGCCGGAATAATTGCCGGCGGACGTGGAATTCGCCGCGGTCTGGCCCGCGCCGGATTGATTTGCCGTCGAGCTGGTTTGGGCCATAGCCGCCGGACCGGCGAAAGATGCCAGCACAAACATACACAGCAAAATTCTGGGCATAGGATGGTCCCATTAAATCACCAAAGCAGGGAGCTGAAAACATTAGTCTTAGGGGGTGTCGGCGGAAAGACCGGACAATTCCCGTTTTGAGGAAAGCTGTGCAAGAAAAAAAGCTATAATCTGTCCGCGCCCTTGGTCTGAAGTTATGTCCCAGCCGCCAGGCCAGCCGAATTCGCCAAGGTGCAATGCCGGTGGACCCGCGCCGGGCTTACAGTTCCTGATTCGGTTGGAACCGCGCCTTCCCGCGCTCCTCAGCAATCTGGGCGCCTTGCTGCGGCCCGCGGACCCCGAGCCGGCAGCTGCTACCGCTCCCTTCTGGCCCGACGTTTTCACCGCCACCGGCCTGCCTTGGCGCAGCCTGGCGGAATCCGCCCTCAGCCACGGCCTGATGCTGGCCGCCATTTGGGGCTTGACCCACGCCTGGTTAAACCGCCCGCGATTGGTCATCCGGCCCGCGTTCCAGCACAGCCAGATCGTTTACTACACCACCTCGGAGTATCTGCCCGCCATCACGACGCCTGCTCCCCGCGCCCGGCTGGAGCGTAGAGCTGATCCGGCGTACGCGCCGCAGGAAATCATTTCTGTGCCGCCGGAAACCGACAACCAAACTCAGACCATTGTCACGCCGCCGGACGTCAAACTGGCGCAGCAAATGTCTGTGCCCAACCTGGTCGCGTGGACGCGTTCGCCTGGTCCTGTGCCCGTGCCAGGTTCGCTGGATTCCAAGCTGACGCTGCCCGCGATTGCTACCCCGGTGGTTCCGCCTCCGCCTGAACTTGCGCAAACCACGGAGCGCCGCGCTTCCCTGCTGCCGCAACCCTCGGTGGTGCCGCCTCCTCCCAACACGGCGCGGGCAATCGAGCGTGCTGCTTCGTCCCTGGCCCAGCCCCCGGTGATTGCGCCACCGCCTGATGTCGCCGAGGCCGCCAATCGAGCCGGCCCGGCGTTGCCGCAGCCCAAGGCAGTTGCTCCGGC
>DATGGJ010000338.1:0-14002 GCA_035308585.1 Terriglobales bacterium | reverse complement strand
CCGTGCGCGATAGGTCTCTTGGACAGGACATGGGCAATCCTCTCTCGATGATTCGTTGGTATTGGAGCGATAAAAGTTCCCCAACCTCATATCAGCATTATCATGCTCGCAGATATCTTCCCCGATTTGGCCTCGACCGCGGTGATCCCATCGCTGACTAAACACAAAAAAGAGCGTTAATTCGCCGAGCCACGCGGCTCCATCAGCATCATTGCTGACATCTAACCTTGCATGCCAATACCTTACAACAGAAAGTCGGTCGCCAGCGCCCCCGATCATGTCTTCGGCGCCATTCCCGAAGAAGCTCTCGAGGCTCCCTTTCCCGAAATCAAGCTGCCCATTCGCCCGCCCTATCCAGCCATGGAAGCTAAGTCAGTTGCCGAGCTCCCCCGCGGCGAAGGCTGGCAGTATGAGCCCAAGTGGGACGGCTTCCGCTGCCTGGCATTCCGCCATGGCGAGGAGGTCCTGCTGCAGTCCAAGGCGGGGCAGCCGCTGGGCCGCTATTTTCCCGAACTGGTGGATGTCCTCCGCAAGTTGCGCCTGCGGCAGTTTGTATTCGATGGCGAAATCGTCATCTTCTCCGGCCAGCATCTCTCGTTCGACAATCTGCTGCTCCGCATCCATCCCGCTGAATCCCGCATCCGCAAGCTGGCTGCGGAAACTCCCGCCACCCTCATGTGCTTCGACCTGCTGGTGGACGATGAAAGCAAGTCGCTGGTCGCGCTTGCTTTAACCGAGCGCCGCAAACGGCTGGAGAAATTATTTCGCGGAATAGGGGAGAGCGAACGCGTGCGGCTTTCGCCGGCCACTACGGAACGCCGTCAGGCCGAGCGCTGGCTGCGCGAACTCGGCCCTGCTGGCCTGGATGGAGTAGTGGCCAAGCTGATCAACGAGCCTTACCATTCCGGCGATCGCGCCGCCATGGTCAAGGTCAAGCGCATTCGCACCGCTGACTGCGTGGTGGGTGGGTTTCGCTTTACCGAGAAGGGCGGAGAAGTGGGTTCGCTGCTGCTCGGCCTCTATAACGACCAGGGGCTGCTCGATCACGTGGGATTTACTTCCAGCTTCACCGCCGAGCAGCGGCATGAATTGAAGGGAGTTGTCGAGCCCCTGATCGCAGCGCCCGGCTTTACCGGCAAGGCTCCGGGCGGGCTCAGCCGCTGGAGCACCAAACGCTCCATGGAATGGCAGCCTCTCCAGCCTAAGCTGGTTTGCGAGGTGCGCTACGATCACTTCTCCGGCGGTCGCTTCCGCCATGGCACTAAATTCCTGCGCTGGCGCCCCGATAAGAAGCCTGAGGACTGCAATTTCGCCCAGGTGCTGGCTGACAGCTCGCTTCGACATCCCGCGTGGGTTGATTTTCTGCCGCGGGCCGGCTAAGCAGGTTAAACACTCTGACCGGAACTCGGACTATTTGCGGGCAGGAATTCCCCTCCGCCAGCACCGCATGTTCCCAGGCGGCCGTACTAGAGTGGAGTGAAATTCGGACACTGCTGCGCGTTGGGCGGGGTGGTGCTCTTGCTGGCGTTCGCATCCCAACGAATCACGTTGTCCTCAGTGGAGCAGAACAACCGCACCCCCGACTGATTAAAGCTGATGGGCGCAGCCCCGATTACATACGTGGTGTTAGCCCCGTTCACCGGATTGCCCCCGGCCGCGGTGAAGCCGTAGCCGCTCTTCACTCCCGCCGCCAGACTTTGGTCAATCAGGCAGGCATTGGCAGGCGAGGGCACACACGGGGTAGCGCCGCCCAGGTTCGAGAGTTGAGCCGCGTATCCGCTGGTGGGATAGGAAGTGGTATAGGACAATTCAGCCTGCTGAATGGTGCGAATGGACGACACCGCCGAGGCCTCATTAGCGGAGATCTTGGCCCGCAACAGGTTGGGAATGGCAATGGCCGCAATGATGAGAATGATGGCCACCACAATCAGCAGTTCGATTAGAGAAAAGCCCTTTGTTGGTCTTGAACGTTTCATGACAATGAGTACCCGCAGTTAGGGAATTCTGGCAGCTGTCTGAAAGCCGCGCTCCTCGGCCATTCCCTGGGAACAGCCGCATCAGCCCTTAGTGCAATCTTATGGCCAGAGTTCCCGCCAGGCAAACCTTCTCCTCAGACACAAGAACGACCTGACACCTGAAGTTTGCGCCAGATTCGTCCTTAAGCGGCAATAGACTTGCCGGCCTGCGTGTTGCGCAACGCCGCGCTTAAAATTCCACGGCAATCGGCAGAAAAGCAGAGATCGCTGGCTCCCGCGTCCACCATTTCTGTCCACATCTCCTCGTTGGCGAGGCGATGCGTGCAGACCAGGCAAACCCCGGGAAACTCGTGCCTTAGCCATTCCACTTCGGAGCGCGAAACCAGTTCCAGGTCGAGTACCACAACCTGTGCCCGGTATTTCGGAATGGCCGCTTTCGCTTCTCCGAGGCTTCGCGCCAAGTATATGAAATTAAAGTGATTCTGCAGCGAAGTCTGCAGGTTCTGTGCGACTTCCGCCTGGCTTTGCAGGACAACTACGTTCAACGGCTGCATACTTCCCCCTGAGGTTCGACCGTCGCCTCCGCAACGGCTGCGTAAACACCGCAGTGTGCTTCACTACCGCGGCGGCTTTCTGGTCAAACGAGCGTGACGAAAATGCGGCGACTACTTCCTCGCCTCCGCCTTCTCAGTCAGGGGCTCGAAGGGTTCGGCCTGTAATTTCCCGTTTTGTTTCAATAAGATCTCGACTTTACCTTCGGCCTGCTCTAATTCCTTGCGGCAGGTACTGGAAAGTTGCATGCCCTCCTCAAAAAGCGCCAGCGATTTCTCCAGGGGGATATCCCCCTTTTCGAGTTCGCCTACAATCTTTTCCAGGCGCTGGAGGCACTCTTCAAACTTTGGCACGTACTCCCTCACTTCTATTCTAATGCACATTCCTGCAGATTTTGCGCAGGAAATTTGGTCTATCGGTTCTGCGATGTCCGGGTTGGGAGCCAAGCCCAAATAGCGCCTAACTTGCCGCGGCGCCGCCCTGCCCCAGCACCTCCAGTACATCCACGGCGGCGCTGTACTTGCCAAAGGGGGCGCTGATTTGGGCTCCCTGGACAAGATCGCGGATAGCCAACAGCATCTCCCGCGCAATCGCCACTCCTTCATGGCGGGCCACCTCGGCGTTGCTGGCCGCGCCCATGCGCTGGAAGATGGCGTCGGGGATGGAGACGCGGAGTTCGTTCTTCATGAACTCGGCGTTGCGCACGCTGACCAGCGGCCAGATGCCGGCAACCACCGGGATACGGCAATGCTCGATGCGGCGCATAAAGGTTTCCAGCAGGCCAATATCAAATACCGGCTGGGTCACGGCGTATTCCGCTCCCGCTTCCACCTTGTACTCGAAACGCCGAATCTCCTCGTCAATGTTGGGGACGCCGGGATTGGCTCCCACTCCAATTACAAAACCGGTTCCCGCGCCAATGGGATTGCCGCCAATGTCCAAGCCCCGGTTCAAGTTGTGCACGATGTTGACCAAGCCAATCGAATCCACGTCGAAAACCGCCGTGGCATCCGGGTAGTTTCCCAATTTGGGCGGGTCTCCGGTGATGCAAATCAGGTTGCGAATGCCGATGGTCGCCGCTCCCAGCAGGTCGGACTGGATGCTCAGCACGTTGCGGTCGCGGCAGGTGTAGTGCAGCACGGCTTCAATGCCCACCTGCTGCTGCACCAGGATGGAAAGCGCCTGGTTGCTCATGCGCGCCGAGGCCCGGGGACTGTCGGGAATATTTACCGCGTCCACCCCCACCGACTTGAGAAAGCGCGCTCCTTCCAGTTCCTTCAGGATGTCAGTGCCCTTGGGGGGCACCACTTCCACCATGGTGACGAACTCGCCCGCGGCCAGCTTGGCCCCAATGCGCGAGCGCTTCTCCAGCGGGGACGGCTCCTGCGCCGAAGGCTTCGCCGGGGCAGTGCCTGCGGGAAAGGTGCTGGTGCGATTGCGCGCCTTGCCCACCTGCAGCGCCGCCTTCATGGCGCGTATGTGCTCGGGAGTGGTGCCGCAGCACCCGCCCACCAGCCGCACGCCCGCCGCCACAAACTTGCGGGCATAACTGGCCATGTACTCGGGCGAGCAAAGATAAATATTTCGTCCTTCCACGCTGCGCGGCATGCCGGCATTAGGCTGCGCCGCCAGCGGGAGCTCGGTAACCCGGCGCACCCGTTCCATAGCGTCCAGCATGGCCACGGGACCCACGCTGCAATTACAGCCCAGCACGTCCGCTCCCCATTCGGTGATGTGCGGGGCGAAAGTCTCCGGGCTGGAGCCATCCAGGCAGTTGCCGTCGTCGTCAATGGTCACCTGCGCCACCAGCGGCAGCTTGGCATCCACCTCGCGGGCCGCCAGTATGGCCTGGTGCAACTCTTCCAGGTAGCCGAAGGTCTCCAGAATCAGCAGGTCCACCCCGCCCTCGGCGAGGGCCGCAATCTGCTGCACGAACATGGAGCGCGCTTCTTCCCGTGAGGTCTTGCCCAGCGGCTCAATGCGGATGCCCAGAGGCCCCACCGAACCAGCCACCCAACCGGCGAAACTCTTGGCCGCCTCGCGCGCCAGGCGTGCGCCTGCCAGGTTGATCTCGCGCACCCGGTCGGCAAAGCCATGCCGGGCCAGGCGCGCGGCGTTGGCTCCGAAAGTGTTGGTTTCAACAATTTCCGCTCCTGCTTGCAGATACTCGTGATGGATCTCCCGGATCATGTCCGGCTGCGAGCAGTTCAGCTCGTCATAACAGCGGTTGATGAATACGCCCTTGGCGTACAGAAGCGTGCCCATGGCGCCGTCGCACAGCACCGGTCCCTGCTGCAGCCGGGAAAGAAACTCAGAGGCCATGTTGAAGAGAATACAAGATTTGGGCAGGAGTGCCTACGGGACGACGGGATGGGAACGGCGCTGATTGCCGGGAGCTGAGCCTCAACGCCCAGGTCCGGTGTGAGGAACCAGGTGGAGCTAATCCGAACTCCCAGTAGATCTCGTCTGGAGAACTGATTAGTTCCGGTTAGCCCACAGCCCACTGGCAACCACCTTTGGATTCCAATGTTTGACTCACCCGGGCTGGGCAACATACCATGGCGCGACTCGCGTTGCCTTTCTTACCTCGGTGATCGGCCAAACCATTTCGCACTACAAGGTACTGCGGCGCATTGGCGGCGGCGGGATGGGGGTGGTATTTGAAGCCGAGGACCTGAACCTGCCTCGCCATGTGGCGTTGAAATTCCTGCCGGAGAACGTGGCCAACGATCCCTCGATGCTGGAGCGATTTCGGCGCGAAGCATACGCGGCTTCCGCTCTCAACCACCCGAATATCTGCACCATTCACGAAATTGGCTCTGGCGGGCAGCAGCCGTTTATTGTCATGGAGTACCTGGACGGGAGCACGCTCAAGCACCTGATCAACGGCAAGGCGATGGACCTGGAGCGGGTACTGGAGCTGGGCATCCAGATTGCCGATGCGCTCGATGCGGCTCACGCGCAGAGCATTGTTCACCGCGATATCAAGCCGGCCAATATTTTCGTGACCGCGCGCGGATACGCCAAGGTGCTGGATTTCGGCCTGGCCAAGCTGAGCGTAAACCAGCAACCGGCGGCGGTCTCAGTGGCGGGAGCCGAGGCTACGGCGGCGGTCGCCATCCGCGAGGAGCACTTGACCAGTCCCGGAACCGCAGTCGGGACCGTGGCCTATATGTCGCCAGAACAGGCGCTGGGCAAGGACCTTGATCAGCGCACCGACTTATTCTCCTTCGGCGCTGTGCTCTATGAGATGGTGACCGGCACGGTGCCGTTCCGCGGCGACACCAGCGCGGCCGTGTTCGATTCCATCCTGCACAAGGCGCCGATCGCGCCGGTGCGGCTCAATCCCGATGTTCCCCCGAAATTAGAAGAAATCCTCAACAAGGCGCTGGAGAAAGATGCCCGGCTGCGTTACCAAAACGCCTCCGACATTCGCGCCGACTTGCAGCGCCTGAAACGCGATTCCGACTCCAGCCGTCAGATGCCCGCGGCGGTGGTTGGCTCCGCAGCTCTGGAATCTAATCCCAGCCAGCCGACACAGGCCTCGGGCAGTTCCGTGGTGGTCGCCGCTGCAAAGCAGCACAAATTGGGGCTCGGCATAGGCAGCATCGTCGCCCTTCTGCTGGTCGCGGCGGCCGGCTATGGAATCTACGCCTGGCTGTCGCGCAACCGCCCCGTGCCTTTTCAGAACTTTACTGTCAGCCAAGCTACCATGACCGGCAAAGCCACGCTGGTGGCCATCTCGCCCGATGGGAAATACCTGCTCCACGTGATCGACGATGGCGGCCAGCAGAGCCTGTGGCTACAGAACGTCCCCACCAACAGCAATACTCAAGTCGTAGGCCCGGCGCCGGTGGACTATCAGGGACTGCGCTTCTCACCGGATGGGAACTACCTGTATTTCCTCCGTTTGGAAGCGGGCAGTCGTTCTTTGAAATATCTGTACCGCGCTCCGGTGCTGGGCGGCACGCCGGAGAAACTGGTGACCGACATTGATTCCAACATCAGCTTCTCCCCGGATGGCCAGAGATTCGCCTACCTCCTCGGCAACAATCCCAAAGCGGGTGAGTACCGGCTGATCATCCGCTCCCTGACAGGCAGTGAGCAAAAGAACATCGCCACGGGTCCCCTGAATGAAGCGCAATTCGATGTGGCGTGGTCGCCCAATGGCAAGGTTATCGTCATGCCCCTCTCGCAGCCGGGAGATGCGCTCGGCGGCTTGGATGCCATTGACGCGCAAACGGGCAAGCGCGACCCCTTCCTGATCTCGAAAGACCTGTTCTTCTCGCGGCCGGTGTGGCTGCCGGATGGCAGCGGCCTCCTGGCGCTGGCTCAGCCTGCCTTTGGCCAGAATCAAATCGTGTACATTTCTTATCCCTCCGGCAAGGTGTCTCCCGTGACCCGCGACACCAATGCCTACATTGACCTGAGCCTCGCCGCCGACGGCCATACCATGGCAGCAGTGGAGAGGCAGATTCACAACCGTACCTACGTCATGCCCGGCGACGCGAGCAGTCCCCAGGCCCGGGAGCTCCCGACGGAGGGATTCCCGACCTACGAAGTGGGATGGACGCGGGATGGTCAACTACTGAGGTCGGTTTTCAGAACCGGCGTCGTACTGTTCAATCCCCTGTCCGAGACCAAAAGCCAGCTATTTCCCCAATTTCGTTTCGCTGGTTTTGCTCGTTCCTGCCCCGATGGACACCTCGTCTTCGCCGCGGTTCCCGAAAGCAAAATCGTGTTCCATGTATTTCGCGCCGACGCGGATGGCGGCAATGTGAAAGAACTCACCCATGGCAAATTCGACTACATGCCGGTGTGCTCCGCCGACTCCAAAAACGTGCTCTACGCGGACGCGGATTCAAAGCTCGAGAGAGTTTCGATTGATGGCGGCGCTTCGCAACAGTTTCCTGACTACGCTAACTTTGGCCGAATCGCAATTTCACCGGACGGAAAGCTTGCGGCGATGGTCACCAACCGCCCCGGCGACACCAGGGAGAAGCTGGGGCTCTTGTCGCTCGATTTCAACAAGCCAGTCCGGTTTCTGGATTGCGAGCGTCCCCGCGTCGAGTACGCCGATGTGCTTGGCGACGGCCCCATCCTGTTCAGCCGCGACGGCACGGGCATCATTTACCCCGTTCGCGACGGGCAAACCGATAACCTCTGGCTGCAGCATCTGGATGGCTCTCCCGGAAAGCAGCTCACCGACTTCAAGTCCGAATTCATCCGCGATTTCGACTACTCTTATGACGGTAAGCAGCTCGCCATCATCCGTGGCCACCGCGAGGCCGACGTGGTGCTGATCCGCGACTCGGAGAAGTAGCTGCCTCTGCCGCATGGACCTGCACAGTTGGTTCCAGCAGTTGCCCAACCCCTGCTGAGCTATAGCAGTCCGGCACAGCGCCTGGTCGGCGACCATTGTTAGAACTGCTTCCGGATTGCTGACCAGCCATCCAGAATCGGTGCGCACGCTCTGCCTTGCTGCCCAGACTATAATGGCGCGCACGGATGGCCCTGACCTCTGGCACAAAACTCGGTCCGTACGAAATCCAGTCGCCCATCGGCGCTGGCGGTATGGGCGAGGTGTACAAGGCGCGCGACACCCGCCTCGACCGCACCGTCGCCATCAAAGTCCTGAACTCCTCCCTGACCGCTTCCCCCGACCTGAAGGCGCGGTTCGAGCGGGAAGCACGCGCCATCTCGCAATTGAATCATCCGCATATCTGCACGCTGCACGATATCGGACTTGATCCTGCTACGAATACGGATTACCTGGTGATGGAGTTCATTGAGGGCGAGACCCTGGCGGAGCGGATTCGCCGCGGGCCGCTGCCGCTGGACCAGGTGGTGAACGTGGGGAGCGAGATCGCCGACGCGCTGGACAAAGCTCACCGCTGCGGCATCGTGCACCGCGACCTGAAGCCTGGCAACGTCATACTGACCAAAGCCGGGGCGAAGCTGCTGGACTTCGGTCTGGCCAAGCCGGCGGGGATGGCGGCGAGCGCGGGCAGTGGATCGGCGCCGCTGCTGTCGGCGGCGATGACCATGACTTCGCCCAGCCCGCAGCATTCGCCGCTCACGCAACAGGGCGCACTGGTGGGTACGGTGCAGTACATGTCGCCGGAACAGATTGAGGGCAAGGAAGCCGACGCCCGCAGCGACATCTTCGCCTTCGGGGCGGTTCTGTATGAGATGGCGACGGGACAGCGGGCGTTCGCGGGGAAATCGCAGATCTCTGTGGCCTCGGCGATCCTGGAAAAGGAACCGGAAGCGATCGGCAAAGTGCAGCCTGCCATGCCGCCCGGTCTCGATTTCATAGTGCAATCCTGTTTGCAAAAAAATCCGGACGAGCGCGTACAGAGCGCGCATGACCTGCAACTGCAGCTGGGGTGGCTGCTGAAAGAAGGATCGCAACGCGGGGAAGTGCGGCCCGCGTGGAAAAGTCGCCAGTGGCTGGGGTGGGCTGTTGCCGCAGTTTTGGCCGTCGCGGGCGGCGTGGCGGTGGCCATGTTGCGAGCTGGCGGGCCGCATCTGCCACGTTTGCAGGCCAGCATTGTCGCTCCCGAGGGAACGCAATTTGAAACGATGTACCGCAACGGGCCCCCGGCCGTTTCGCCCGACGGCACGCGCATCGTCTTCGTCGCCAGCAAAGATGGCCAGAACAGCCTCTGGCTGCGGGAACTCGACAACACCGAAGCGGCACAGTTGCTGGGAACCGAGGCCGCGTTCTATCCCTTCTGGTCGCCGGACGGCAAGTCCATCGCGTTCTACAAGAACCACAAGATGTGGCGGATGGACTTGAGCGGCGGGACACCGATGCCGATATGCGATCTCGTGGAGCCGCGCGGCGGAAGTTGGGCGCCGGGCAACGTCATCCTGTTCACTCGCGACATCTATGGAGCAATCTATCGTGTCCCCAGCAGCGGAGGCTCGGCAATAGAGATCACGGGTGGGTCAGCGACGACGGAGCAGAGTTCCGACCGCTGGCCCTTCGCCCTGCCCGATGGCAAGCACTTTCTCTACCTGCACACTCCCATTGGCGCGGCCACGGATCAGAACGAGATTCGTTTCGGGTCCCTGGACGGAAGCGCACCAAAAACGCTGTTGCGTGGCCGCTTCTATAACGTGCAGTACGCGTCGGGGTGGCTGCTGGCGGACTTGGGAGGCTCGCTGAAGGCGTGGAAATTCGACCCGGGCAGCGGAACGGTTACGGGGGATGGGATGAACGTGGCGAGGGGAGTGACGTCGGACGATATCACCGCCGCTGGAGCGTTCTCGGTTTCACCCGCGGGTCTGTTGCTATACCAGCGTACGTCCTCGCTCGCGACCGGGGACCGCCACGTGTGGGTGGATGCTACGGGCAAGCAACTGGCCCAAATCTCCGATCCCGGGCTCTATGGAAGCATACGGCTGTCGCCGGACGGATCACGGCTGGCCACGCCCGTGGCGAATGCAACCGGCAAGTCGCGCCTTTGGGTGTGGGACATTGCACGCGGCGCGCGGGCGGCGGTCAGTCCGGAGGCGCCGGGTTTCGACGACTGGACCTCCCCGGTATGGTCACCTGATGGTGACATTGTGTACTTCTCCAATTTTGTGAACGACATTGAAGAGGTGCCCGCGGACGGCTCGGCCCCCCCAAAGGTTCTTCTCAAGGGCGCGGAAGACTTGGCGCCGGCGGACATTACCCGCGACGGCAAGTTGCTACTCTACCTTGCATGGAAGCCGGTCGGCACTGGCAGCACCGGGCAGGAGGGCAACGCAGCCATCCTGAGAATGCTTTCCCTACAGGGCGGAGTGCCGCCGGCCACTTTGCTGGTGAATGTGGATCCGGGGAGCAATGCGCGGCTGATGCCGGGAACGAACGATTGGCTCGCGTTTCAGGCAAGCGACTCGGGCCGGTCGGAAGTGTACCTGACGAAGTTTCCCCACCCTGCGGCGAAATACCAGGTTTCGCAAAACGGCGGCACCCAGCCGGTGTGGAGCAAGGACGGGAAGACACTCTACTTCCTCAATGCTTCACAACAGTTGGTCAGCGTGAGTGTGCAGGCAGGCGGCGACTCGGTGCAACTGGGCACACCCAAAGTCCTTTTTCAGACCGGAGTGCGGACTTCCATCTCCACCGGAGGCTATGACTTGAGCCGCGACGGCCGCTTCCTGTTGGTCAACTCGCTGTTTACCAATGCGGCGCCGCTTACCCTGGTGACGGACTGGACGACAGAACTGAAAAAATAACCCTCCCTGCCGGTGCAAGACCCAGTCCCTACGAAATCCGATTGTCGCCAGACCTACAAGCGCTGGAATGTAGTTGTTCCCGAGTGGTCGGGGCACGCTCACGTACGCAGCAGCGGCGGCGGGTGGGCGCGCACCCAGTCGGTGGCCTGCTCGTAGGCGTAGGCTACTTGCAGAACGGCGAGGTCGGCGTTGTGCCGGCCGATAATCTGCATGCCCATGGGCAGCCCCTGCGGGCTGAAGCCAACCGGCACATTGATGGTAGGGAAGCCCAGCAGGGAAGCGGGCACCACCACCTCCATCCAGCGGTGGTAGGTGTCCATGGCCACGCCATTGATTGCTTTCGGCCAGTGGACGGTGGCGTCAAACGGAAACACCTGGGCGCTGGGCAGCAGCAGGTAATCGTATTTCTGAAACAGCTTCCGCATCGCCACGTACCATTCGGAGCGGGCGCGAGAGGCGTTGTACACCTCGAGAGCGCTGAGCCTGAGCCCGCCTTCCACCTCCCACTGCGCCTCCGGTTTCATCAGTTTGCGTTTTGCAACATCCCTGTAAAGATCAAACAGGTCTCCAGCCACCAGCCAGTGGCGGAGCATTACCCAGGTCTCCCACATGCGGTCGGCGGAGTAGTCCGGCTGGGCTTCTTCTACCGCACATCCGGCAGCCTCAAAAGCTTTGAACGAAGCGCGGCACAGTTCCGCGATGCCTGGCTCCATGGGCAAGTGTCCGCCGAGGTCGCCCAGCCAGCCCAGGCGCGTGCCTTGGAAATCGCGCTTCAGTGGTTCCGCGAAGGCGGCAGAATCCTGCTCGAGCGAGAAGGGCGCGCGCGGATCAGGGCCGGCCATTACGGAAAGCAGCATGGCCACGTCGCTCACCGTGCGTCCCATAGGTCCGTTCACGCTCAGCTGTTCCAGGAACAGCTCCTCGCCGCCCGAGGGCACGCGGCCGAAAGAGGTGCGAAAGCCGATGACATTGTTGTAAGCGGCGGGATTGCGCAGAGAGCCCATCATGTCGCTGCCATCGGCTACCGGCAGCATGCGCAAAGCCAGGGAGACGGCGGCGCCGCCGCTGCTGCCGCCCGCACACTTGGACTGGTCATAGGCGTTCAGGGTGGTGCCGAAAATGGAATTGTAGGTCTGCGAGCCCAGCCCGAATTCAGGGGCATTGGTTTTGCCGATGATGATGACCCCGGCCCGGCGCAGCCGCTCCACAAATATGGAATCGTAGTCGGGCACTGTATCCAGCAGGGGCGAGCCCCAGGTGGTGCGAATGCCGCGCGTGGCCGCCAGGTCTTTCACGGCGTGGGGGAAGCCGTGCATCCATCCCCGGTATTGGCCGCGCGCCAGTTCGGAATCGCGTTCGGCCGCCTGCTTCATCAGCCCATCGCGCGGCTGCAGCGAAACAATGGCGTTAACCCTGGGATTCAGCCCTTCGATGTGGGCCAGATAGGCGGACATCACCTCCTGGCAGGAAACCTGGCGAGTGCGTATGGCTTGGGAAAGTTCGCCGGCATTCATCATCACCAGGTCGGAACTCGGCGAGGCCTTCCCTTTGCTTGTGCCGCTCACGTTGCCAAGAATAACTCCCGCGGCAACTGCAGTCGAAACTCTGCCTGCCTGGCTCATAAACTCGCGTCGAGTCAGGCCCGCTGAAAGCGCGTGGGGAAAATCGTTTTCCATAAACCTTTCTTTTCGCAGCGCCGCGGTTGCGGCTCGCCGGTGGATTGCGCAAACGCCGGCTATTCTACCCAATGCGGGCGCCAGGAATCTCTTGTTCAGGGCAGGCTCTACGAGCCGCAGCGGTTGGGGGTCCGGGCGGCTCTGCTATAATTCGAGTTTTCACCCTTGATCACCCACGTGTTTCACAGAGTGCCCAGTTTGAAATTCGGCGCCATTTCCTTTTGTGTCGCTCTCCTGGCCCTGCTTTCCGGCTGCAGTGGGAGCAGCCCCCAGCAGAGCACCAGCGGGTTTCCGCAACGTGCGTTCGTTTCTAACAACGAAGCCGGTACTTTGCAGATCATTGACTCTATTCACGACATCCTGGACTTTGCCACCAACATAAGCGCCGGCACCGGTCCCGGTCTGATGGCGGTGGCTCCCAACCGGAAGTTCACCCTGGTTTTCGATACCGTGGGCAACAGCATTTCCGTGGTCAACAATGCCCAGGAGTCGCAAACTACCAGCATCTCCTTGCCCAGTTGGACGGAGAGCATGGCCATTTCGCCCGATAGCACTCTGGGCTATGTCGCCATGCCGGCGGCGCAAGTGTTGGCCAAGCCTGCGGGCATAGTTGACGTGCTCGACCTGGTGAACAACCGGGTCAAGTACATCCTGGACATTCCCCAGGCGCACTGGCTGGCTGTGAACCACAGTGGCAACCGCGTGCTGGTTTTCAGCGACAATTCCGACTCGGTGACGGTTATCAACCCCAGCCAGATCGGGAGCCCAGCTTTTTCCACCACCGTCACCGGCTTTGACCAGCCGGTGGGCGCTGTATTTAGCGACGACGACAGCACCGCTTATGTTCTGAACTGCGGCGCCGAGTGCGGCGGCACCAACCCTGGAATCACGGTGCTCCACATGAACAGCAACACCACCGGCCCCACTGTCGGCCTTTCCGGAGCAACCAGCGCCATGCTTATCAATGGCAACCTCTACGTTGCCGGCAGCGGTCACGGGGTGGGCACACTGCAGGTGGTGAACACTGCCGGATTAGTGGCGTCGGCGCCGGTCAGCATCAGCAACGGCTACCATTGGCGCATGGAATTGGGCAGCTTGAACAAGCTCTTTATCGGCTCCCGCGGCTGCACCGGCCGGGGCTGCCTCACGATTTTCGACATCGCTTCCAATCAAGCGGTGCTGGATACGCCCAACGGTGACGTTACAGGGATCGCTCCCATCCCCAATCGCAATGTTGTTTATGTCATCGAAGGCGGTGAGTTGCGTATCTTCGACACCACCACCAGCGCCCCCTCCACCACGCAGTTCATTGACATTGTTGGCAAGGCTATAGACGTCAAGGAAATTGACCCGGCACAGTAGTTCAGCGGCCTGGCGGCGCTCCCGCAACTTCGATCATTTCTCTGGTTGCAGCACGAGTTGGTGTGCGCGCGCCGCGGCCACGGCCTGGGCGGAAAATGGCAGGCGGAACGTAGAGCCGCTGAACCATGCCGGCCATTGATCCATGTAATAGGGACTGAACAAGTTCCCCGACTGCCCGGTCACGATGTTGAGAGTGGAATCGTC
>DATGGJ010000337.1:0-7127 GCA_035308585.1 Terriglobales bacterium | reverse complement strand
ACTCGGCGCGCGGGTCGGAGAACAGGAGCGCGGTTTCGGCGCCGCCGTATTCTCCCCGGCGCAGGCCGAGGCTGGCCAGCTTTTCGGTTGAGGTAGTCGAAGCCATGCGATTCTTAATTATACCGAGGAGTGAGGAGCAGGGTGGAGATGGCAGGGCTCAGGGGTCAGCGCCCTACCGGTCGCGGGCGAGGGCGCCCGCGCCACAAAGATGGATGAGTACGCAGGTTTTGCCGGCTAGTGCGCCGACTCCTGACTACTGAATGGGCGTGCGGATCGCTTCGCCGGGGGTCACACCTTCCACCAGCTTGCTGGCGCTAACCACGGGCACACCGCCTACCAGCACGTATTCAATGCCTTCGGAGTAGGACACCTTCTCATATGTGGCTTCATCAATGACGCGTTGGGGATCGAACAGAGTCAGGTCGGCATCGGCGCCGACCTGCACCCGGCCTTTGTTCTTCATCATGGGGGCGCGCGCTTCGAGCCGCTGAGCGGGCATGAGGGTCATTTTGCGCAGCGCGTCCATGAGTGAGAGCGCGTGCTGCTCCCGCACGTAATAGCCCAGCACGCGGGCATAGGTACCGGCGCCGCGGGGGTGGCCTTTGCCGTTCACGATGAGGCCGTCGCTGGCGATCATGGTCAGGGGGCTGGAAACGGCCAACAGCGCGATGTCCGGAGGAATAGCGTGAATGATGACCAGGCCGCCCTGCTTGCGGTACTTTTCAAAAGTTTCCGGGGTGAGCCGCTCGCCGGTGGCTACCCACTGCAGGTCGTGATAGGTGATGCCCATGCCCTGCTGCCAGCCCGGAGCGAAAAGCGCCGAGCCCAGGTCGGTCATGGCGGCGGTATAGGGATAGCACTCGGTGGTGACGTCCAGCCCGTGCTTGCGGGCGCCTTCAATGGAGGCCAGCATGAGCGGAGTGGAGCGCAGGCCGGTGCTGGAGATGTGGACCACGTGCAGGGGTGCGCCCGTGACCTCAGCCGCGGCGATGGCTTCCTCGAGCGAAGCCATGGGACTGTCGGGATCGTTGCCGCCGCGCAGATGTACGAAGGCGGGAGCGTGATATTCGGCCGCCGCCCCAAACATCTGAATGATCTCCCAGCGGGTGGCAGCGGGAACGTAACCGATGCCGAAACCCACGCCCAGGGCGCCGCGAGCCAGCCCATGTTCAAGGTCACGTTTCATTTCCGCAATCTGCTCGGGAGTGGCCACCGTAGTGGCAGCCTTGTCGTGAGGCAGAAAGGTGCCGGAATCGCCCATCAGGCGCATGCGGGTGGGAACGTGGCCGATGGTGGCGCCGTAGTTGATGAGCGCCTTGCCCTGGCGCTCGCCATACCACCGGTCTATATCACCGACGCCGATTTCCAGTTCGAGCGCTGTGGTGACGCCGTCCGTCGCCTTGTAGCGGTAGTTTTCCGCATCCTGACCGTGGGAATGCAGGTCAATGAAGCCGGGCGCCACCACCAGGCCGCGGGCCTCAATAGTCTTGCGGCCTCGAATTCCGTCCTGGGTGATGGCGGCGATGCGGTGGCCGTTGATGCCCACGTTGCGCAGCGCGTCCAGGCCCGACTCCGGATCCATAACGCGGCCGTGCAGGATGACTATGTCGAAATTCTGTTCGGCTGAGGCTTGGCTGAAAGCTGAAATTGACGAAAGGAAGATTAACGCGGGCAGGAGTATGTGTTTCATCATGACGTCAGCTGTGGAATGGCATTGTGCGCCAGCGCTGGCCACGAATACAAGGCTTCATCAGGTTGATCCCCGGTTTATGCGCGGCGACTGAAGTTGGTTTTAGACGTTGGCGTGAGCAGCGGGGCTGGCTTTCTCCAGCCGGCTGAGTCCAAGGAGCGCGGCGCCCAGGGCGCAAACGTATTCGCAATCCTCAGGAACGTTTACTTTCACCCGCAGGCGCTGCTCCAGGGCTTTAACCATGCCGCGCTGACGGGCGACGCCGCCGATGAAGGTCAGCTCCCCGCCCAGATTCACCCGCTTCAGCAGCAGGCCGGCGCGGCTGGCCAGCGAGTCGTAAATCCCGCCCAGAATGTCTTCCACGGTTACCCCGGCGCTGACGTGATTGATGATCTCGCTCTCCGCCAGGACGGCGCAGATGCTGGAGATAGGCTGAGGATTGCCGGCCTCCAGCGCCAGCTCGCCAACCTTGCTCATCTCCACCTGCAGGTACTTGGCGGCGCGCACGATAAAGCTGCCGGAACCGGCGGCACATTTGTCGTTGGTCTTGAAGGCGCGCACGCGCCCGCTGGCGGTGAGGCCAACGGCCCGGGTGGACTGGCTGCCGATATCGAGCACCGTGGAAGATTCGGGAAAAAGAAACCAGGCGCCGCGGGCGGCGCTGGTGATTTCAGTTACCTGCGTATCCCGGAAGCTTGGGCTGTAGCGGCCAAAGCCGGTGGCCACCACATAGGGCGTTTCCCGCGGCCCCAAGCGGGCCATGTCGCGGGCCTGGACCAGCGCCGCCGCAGCGGCCTTTTCCAGGAGCACGCCGGTCTTTACCATGCCCCGTCCCAGGACACGGGGTGCTTCGCCGTTGCCGCCGCCGACGATGACCGCCTTGGTCAGGGCGGTGCCGATATCAATTCCCGCCGTGTGGCGCATGTTCGGTTCTCCACAGGCCAGATTCGAAACTCTGGTCCAGCTTTTCCAGGGCAAACAAAGCCGCACCGATGGCGCCGGCGAAGTGGGCCTCCGGGCTAACTTGCAGTTTGCGGCCCAGAACCTCCTCCAGCGCGCGCACCATGCCGTTGTTGCGGGCCACGCCGCCGGTCATGGTGACCTCCGGGTCCAGCGGAATTCGACGGGCCAGGGAAATAGTGCGCTTGGCGATGGCCTGGTGCACACCGCCCAGGATGTCCTCCCCTTTTTTGCCCTGTGCCAGATAGGAAAGAATGTCGGACTCCACAAATACCGTGCACACGGTGGCGATTTTCACCGGCTTCGTAGCCTGCAGCGAGAGCGGCCCAATTTCATCCAGGCTGATGCCCATTACGTCGGCGGCGTTGGAAAGAAAGCGGCCGGTACCGGCGGCACACTTGTCGTTCATGACGAAGTCCCGCACTTCGCCGCTTTCGCCCACGCTGATGGCCTTGGAGTCCTGACCGCCCATGTCAATCACGGTGCGGGTGTTGGGAAACAGGTAGTGAGCGCCACGAGCATGGCAGCTGATTTCGGTCATCTGGGTATGCCCGAAGGAAATCTTGTAGCGGCCGTAGCCGGTGCCGACCACGAAACCGACCTCATGGGTTTGAAGTGCGGCCTGGCGGCAAGCGGCGAGAAAAGCGTGTTCGGCCGCCTTGGTTACGTTGGCGCCGGTATCCACCAGTACGCGAGCCACGATGCGCGCGTGCTCGTTTTCGTGCATGATAACGGCCTTGGTCTGGGTGGAACCTACATCTACTCCGGCAGCAAATCGCATATCGCTCCTCAGGCCCGGGCGGCGGCCAGCTTGGAGTGCTCCAGCGCCTCAAAAAATGCGTCAATCCGGTTCTTGGTTTGCGCTTCAGCAAAGTAGCGCGGGTCTTCCAGGTCAGACTCAATGTAGAGCGTAGGGACGCCGAGCACGCGGGTGAAGTAGTCACGCATGTCGCCCTGTCCGGCGGAAAATAACCGGCAGCTTTTGACGAAGTGAATGATCACTCCGTCTGCGTTCCACTCCTCCACGTAGCGCTTTATCTGCTCATAGCGCTGCAGGTAATTCCTGTTGGTGACGTTCTGGGCCAGCATGTGCATGGCCACGGATTCGAAGGGCTTTTCCGGGTCGTGGCGGAAGCCGAATTCCCATAGCCCGCCCACGGTGGAGTACGTGGAAGCCACGGCACAGGCTTTCCACTGCGCGAACATGTCGCGGAAGGTGCGGAAGTAGGGATAGGGCGGGGGGCCCTCCATGACTACCCGAAACTTCTCCTGGTCATAAACGCCTTCGCCATTGCCCACTTTTTCCTGCAACTCACGCAGTGCAACTTCGAAGAACTCCACGCCTTCCTGGCTGGCGCGATAAACGTAGAGAGGACCCATCAGGGTGATGGCATCGAAGTAGGCATCGAACGGAGAAGGGGAGCGGCGGGCCAGGTGCTTGATCTGCGACCACAGTTCTTCCACGCGCGCCGAGCAGCGCACCGCTTCGCGAAAGCGCTCCAGGTCGAACTTGCGTCCGGAAATGGACTCCAATACCGGCACCAGCTCCTTAAGCTGGCGAACCACGTACTGCACGTCCGCGGGCGTGGGCTCGTCTTCGCGCAAAAAGGGGACGTCAATGGTGTACAGCCGGGCGCCCGTGAAGGCGGCCACGTGCTCGAACCACTTGAGGTAGGTGTTGCAGCCGACAAAGTTGCACAGCACCAGCGCGGGTTGCGGCAGCCGCGAGCCGGTGGGCGTGAGTCCCTTGAGGTAGGCCCCAATATCGGCTTTGACGTAGGCGCAGTTGTCGGCGGCATAACCCAGGTCTTCAGCGGCCAGAATGGGTTCCAGCGACTGGTGGCGAATGGCGAGCTGCAGGGCGTTAATCTCCGGATAAATGGGCGCGGCATCGAAGGCCTGCAGCAATTCCACGCAATTGCCGGAAATCATCAGCGAGACGGCGGGTGGGCGCCCAGTGGCCGCCGACTGCTCCAGGCGCTCGTACCAGTCGAGCATGAGCTGCTTCTGGCGGTGGTGGATCTGGCCGCGGTATTCGTGTTTAGCAGTCACCGGTTTTCGGCTCCTTCCACGTTTCGCTTTGAGCCCCGTCCGTGTTGTACCTGGGGAGAGGTAGTTGGTAGTTAGTAGCTGGTGGTTGGTCACTTGCCTCGAACAACTGCTAACCACCAACTACTAGCTACCAGCTACCGCTGTTAAACGAACATCAGCGACTCCACAAACGTTTCCACCTCGGTGCGCACGCGGTCGAAGGTAAACGTCTTTTCCTCGAACTCGAGCAACAGGTGAGGAATGTTCAAGCCTTCCAACTCGCGCTTGAAGAGCACGTAGTCGAAGTAAGCGGGCTCGCAGAACTTGGCAATCAGGAAAATGACGGCGGCTGCCTGGCTGCGGCGCACTTTCTCTACCAAGCCAGCCGTGCGTGGCCGGGCAGGGTCGTGACGGACGGAGGAGTACACGCCGCGACTGACGTAGCATTCCGCCAGGGTTACCACCGGGTCGCCATCGGTAGGCACGTCGTCGGTGAACCAGCGGCGGCCCAGCGTGAAATCGTCATCCACGATGTAGCAGCCGGCTTCTTCCATCAGGCGAATCAGCTCGCGCGGCGGCTGCTCGCAAAAGGCGCCCTCGACTACAACCCGTAACGAATCGCGGGGCTTGCCCGAGCGGGCGGGCAGGGCAGCCACTATCTCGCGCAGCATCTGGGTGTGGGTCTCCACGGGCAGCAGGTTGCCGGCGCGGAACAGCAGGTAAAGCTCCGAGGCGCGCAGCAGGTGCGGCTGCTCGGAGCGCAGGCGGGAGAGTTGCCGCAGCAGCGCCCGGTTCTGGTTGTAGAGCGCGATAGATTCCCGCAGCCGGTCTTCACTGAAGCCGCCGCCGTTTAGCTGGATCAGGCGGGCGATCAGCCGCCGGTACTCGCTGGTCAGGAAGTCCACCGTAGCCGGCGTAGCCGAATTGTGCGGCAGATGGAGAAAGTCAATGTAACAGTTGGGAAGACTGCGTTTGAGCACGAAGCAGAGGTTGCGGGCGGAATCGCAGATGGAGGAAAAGAGAACCCCGTCAAAGGGGTCGAGGCGGCCGGTCAGTCCCAGTTCCATGGTGGTCTTCACGATGGAACAAATAAAGGAGCCGAAGCGGGCGTCGGCATATTGGATGTCGAGCTGGTCGCCGGCGCCGGTAAGCCCCACGGGCAACATACCGCAGGCGTGAATGATCTCTACCGGCGCGTACACGGGGAAGCAGGCGAGGGCGCGCGCGCCGGGGTGGTCCGCTTTCCACTGGCGCACGGCGGCAAAATCCAGGTCAGCGATCAGCTCTTCGCATTTAGCGAACGTCCGTTCCATATCGCATCCGTTCAAAGCCTCTCCCCCGGCCGGAATTTACTTATCCCGCCATGGTCAGGCCGCCATTCACGCTGATCACCTGTCCGGTGATATAGCCGGCGTCATCCGAAGCCAGAAAGGCGACCACGGGGGCAATCTCCGCCGGCTGCCCCAGACGCTTGAGCGGGATGGCGCCGGTTACCGCGCCCAGAATCTTGCCTCCGAACTCTTCACCCTTGATCTCTTCCAGCAAGGGCGTATCCACCAGGCCTGGGCAAACTACGTTTACGCGGATACCGTCGCGGGCGTGCTCGCGTGCCAGAGTCTTGGAGAAGGCCACCACGGCGGCTTTGGCGCCGGAATAGACCGCCTCGCCCAGGGAGCCGACGCGCGCCGAATCGGAGCTGATATTCACAATGGCGCCGTGACCGCGCGCTTTCAGGTGGGGCAACGCCGCGTAGCAGGAATTGAGGACGCCGCGATAGTTGGTGGCGATAATCCGATCCCACAGCTCAGGCGTGCTTTTGAGGAAGGGCATAAGGCGGTCCCAGCCGGCGTTGTTGACCAGAATGTCCAGGCCGCCGAAGCGGTCCACCGCCGCCTGAGCCGCAGCCTGCATATCTTCCACGCGGGTGACGTCGGCGGCGTGAGCTTCCACCCGCCGGCCGGTTTCCTTGTGCAGGCGGCAGGCGGTGGCCTGAGCATCATCCTGGCGGAGGTCGGCGATGAGCACCTCGGCGCCAGCCAGGGCCAAGGCGCGGCTGATGGCGGCGCCGATGCCGCGTGCACCGCCGGTCACGATCGCGACTTTGCCGTCCAGGGTCATGTTTGAATGGCTTGGCGGGCGAGAGCCTGCCCGGAGCTTGCCGAAGGGTCGCCGCGCCACAAACCTCTACCTCACTTTACCTGCCACAGCTTTTGAACCATTTCCCGCGGCGCACAACTCGCCCGCCGGTTTTTCCAGTTTGAACAGCTTGGCTGCGTTCTCGTACAGCAGCTTGCGTTTGGTTTCAGCTTTAAGACCAAGCTGCTCGATTTGCTGTAAGCTCTCCTGCCAAGGCAAACCGTTGGTCCCCCACAGGCAGCGGTCCTGCCCCAGGCGGCTGTTGATGAACTGCAGGATGGGTGGGGAAAGGTACTTGGGCATCCAGGCG
>DATGGJ010000336.1:0-8218 GCA_035308585.1 Terriglobales bacterium | reverse complement strand
TACCGAATTCACGCGCATCAAGGCGCTGTTCGCGGAGTACCAGGCGGCGCTTCAGAAAGCCTACCCGCAGCCCGTGGTGGCGGAGCCAAAATAGCGTTCCCACACTTCATTAACCCACTCAAGCTAAAAGAGGGCTTGAGTGGGCCACGCACCAGTCACTTACTCCAAAAGAGGGCTTGAGTGGGCCATTCACCAGTCACTTACTCCAAAAGAGGGCATGAGTGGGCCACTCATCACTCACCTACTCCAAAGGAGGGATTGAGTGGGCCACTCATCAGTCACTAACCAGTCACTTACTCCAAAAGAGGGCATGAGTGGGCCACTCACGAGATGCCGCTCAAGCCAGAAGCGGGGTGGAATGGGGCAGACCGCTCGTGAGCGTGGTAGAGAGGCGGAGAAATGCATAGGTCCTTCGGTCGCGCTCGCCTCGCAAGCTCGGTTCGCGTTTCCTCAGGATGACAGTGAAATTTCTCTCTGCGACCTTTGCGGTGTGAAATAAAAATGCCAGCCCCGCCGGGGCGGAACTGGCAATTGAAAACTAGCGACAGAAAACTGGCAGCCAGGTCTAGGCCGGCGAGTTGACCAGCACTTTCTCGCGCTCGGCTTCATCCTGGCGCTCCTCGTGCGGCGTGGAGGGCAGGGCCAGCGCCAGCACGTCCTCAATGGTTTTGACGTAGTGGATGTTGAGATTCTCCAACTGTTCGGCGGTCAGGTCCTCGCTGACGTTGGTCTTGTTTTCCGCCGGCAGGATGATGTCGCGCACGCCCGCCCGCTTGGCCGCCAGCGTTTTCTCCTTGATTCCACCCACGGGCAGCACGTTGCCGCTGAGCGTGATCTCGCCGGTCATGGCGGTATAGGGCCGCACGCGGCGATCGCTGAGCAGGGACACCAGCGCGGTCACGATGGTCACACCCGCCGAGGGGCCGTCTTTGGGGATGGCGCCCGCGGGCACGTGGATGTGCAGGTCGTGAGTGCTGAAGAAATCCTCGGCGATGCCCAGGTCGCGGGCGTTGGAACGCACCCAGCTCAGCCCCGCCTGCATGGACTCGCGCATCACGTCCTGAATCTGGCCGGTGATCTTAAAGTCGCCCTTGCCCTTCATCTTGGTGGCTTCCACGAACAGAATGTCGCCGCCGGAGGGCGTCCAGGCCAGACCCACGGCCACGCCGGCGCGCTTGGTGCGCTCGGCGATTTCGGTATCCACGCGGATCTTGATGCCGCCCAGGAACTCCTCAATCACTTCGCGGGTGACCTGCAGTTTTTCCGTTTTGCCCTCGGCCAGCCGCCGCGCCTGCTTGCGGCAGATGGTGCCGATGTTTCGTTCCAGATTGCGAACGCCGGCCTCACGCGTGTAGTGCCGGACGATGAAGCCGATGGAGTCCTCGCTGAACTCGATGTTGTCCTTGGTGATTCCGTTCTCATCCACCTGCCGCGGGATGAGGTATTGAAAAGCGATGTGCAGCTTCTCTTCCTCGGTGTAGCCCTGCAGTTCGATAATTTCCATGCGGTCGCGCAGGGGCTCGGCCACGGGATCGAGAATATTGGCGGTGGTGATGAACAGCACCTTGGATAAATCGAAAGGCACGTCCAGGTAGTTGTCGCGGAAGCTGAAGTTCTGCTCCGGGTCGAGCGCTTCCAGCAGCGCCGCCCCCGGGTCGCCGCGGAAATCACGCCCCACCTTGTCAATTTCGTCCAGCATAAAGACGGGGTCGTTGGTCTCGGCCCGGCGGATGCCCTGGATGATCTGGCCCGGCAAAGCGCCGATGTAGGTGCGGCGATGGCCGCGGATTTCGGCCTCGTCGTGCACGCCCCCCAGCGACAGGCGCACAAACTTGCGCCCCAGCGAGCGGGCGATGGATTTCCCCAGCGAGGTCTTGCCCACGCCGGGAGGGCCCACGAAGCAAAGGATGGGCCCCTTCATGGTCGGCTTCAGCCGGCGCACGGAGAGGTAATCCAGGATGCGGTCCTTCACCTTGGTCAGGTCGTAGTGGTCGGCGTCCAGAATTTCTTTGGCCTTGACGATGTCCACCTCGACCCCGGAGGACTTGTTCCAGGGCAGCACCGCCAGCCACTCGATGTAGTTGCGGGTGACGGAGTAATCCGCCGCCATGGGCGACATGCGCGAGAGGCGGCCCAGTTCCTTCAGGGCCTCCTTCTTGACCTCATCGGGCATGCCCGCGCCTTCAATCTTCTGCCGCAGTTCTTCGCTGTCGCGGGCATTCTCGTCCTGCTCGCCCAGTTCCTTCTGGATGGCCTTCATCTGCTCACGCAGGTAGTATTCGCGCTGCGTCTGTTGCACCCGGTCCTGCACTTCGGACTGGATCTTATTGCGCAGTTGCTGGACTTCCAGTTCTTTGGCTAAATGCTGGTTGATTTTCTCCAGACGGGTGCGCACATCGGGTGTTTCCAGCACGTCCTGCTTGTCCACCGTGGAGAGGGAGGGCAGCGAACTGGCGATAAAGTCCACCAATCGGCCGGGCTCCTCGATGTTCATGGCCACGGTGGAAAGCTCGTCCGAGAGCGTGGGCGAGCCGGCCACGATCTGCTGGAACAGCGTGAGCACGTTGCGCTGCAGGGCTTCCTGCTGCGCGTCCTTGGGGCCGACCACGTCGGGAACGGTATCCACCAGCGCCCGCATGAAGGGCGTGAGCTGGGTAAATTCCTTCAACATCACCCGGTCCAGGCCTTCGGCAAACACAAACAGGCTCTGATTGGGCATTTTTACGACTTTATGAACGATGGCTACGGTGCCCAGGTTGAACAGGTCCGTGGGCTGTGGATTATCAATGCGGGCTTCACGTTGCGCTACAACTACGATGGTTTTATCTTCGCCCAGCGAATTGATCAGCTGGACGGAACTCTCCCGGCCCACCGTCAGGGGGAGAACCGCATGCGGGAAAAGGACGGTGTCCCGCACCGGTAAGACCGGCAGAGGTTTATTCGTTTGTTCCGTTTCGCGCGGATTTCCTTCTGCGCGCTCGGGTTGCGCCTGGTTCGCCATATTGCTCCTTGAGTGAACCTTACTCAACTTTTGATGACCTCATTGAGTCGAAGGATTCATGCCGTGCCGGGTTGAACCCAAATAGCTGAAAAATAGTGGCGGGAGAAATTGTAAGCCTCTTGCCGAGGGGCTTCAATGTGACGAAAGACACTCAGCTTTGTAACAAGCACAGAGAGACGACAACCTGCCGCCGCATGCAGGCTGTCCAACTGTATGAATGCGCGTGACGGGAGAAAGGTACTCCGAAATGCTTTGGATCATATTTATCGGGCTATTGGCCAGTTGGCTGCTGTTTGTAATCCCCAGTTGGAGCTTTGGGGCCTTTGTTCAGGTGCTGCTGCTCTTTGCCGTGGTGGCCTTCGTCATCCAGATACTCACCCAGCGCGACACGCCCGCCTGAGCGCCCGAATTTCGGGAACCCACCCGGCGGGGGTGGCCGCCATCCAATCTTCGTTACGTTTTCACATTTTCATCCTGCTCTGAGGAGGGCAGCAAATGGACAAAGATAGAATAAAGGGCGAAGCCAAGGACGTGGCCGGCCGCATCCAGCGCCAGGCGGGAGAGTGGACCGGCGACGAGGAAAACCAGGCGGAAGGTGCGGCCAAGCAAGTCGAAGGTAAGGTGCAAAATGCCTGGGGACAGGTGAAAGATGCGGCTAAAAAGAGCGCCAATGACGCCGAGGCCGAGGCTGAAGCGCGGCGCAAAGAGCGCGAGCGCAAGCAGAAGGACGAGAACGTCGCCTGATTCGGCAGCCGCCAATTCTGTACAAGGGCGTCCTTCGGGATGCCTTTCTTTTTGCCCCACGGGCGCTTCCGCGGCGGTTTCTGATTCGTGTCCCGGTGGCTAGAGTTTCTCCATGATCAGGCTGGCGTTTCTATCCACCCGGAAGCGGAAGCCTGGAGGAACCACGGCGGTGGCTCCATATTCAGTTACGATGGCGGGACCGCGATAAAGGCGGAGCGGCGCCAGGGAGGAGCGCTGGTAAAGCGGTGTGGACATGCTGCGGCCGTCGAAGATCACCGGACGGGGCTCCGGCGCTTGCCCCGACGGCGCTCCCAAAGGAGCCCTGGGCAAGCCGGGGCCGGGCAGAAGAGCACGCAATCTGAGAGTGACAATCTCAACCTCCATCTGGGGGCGGCTATAGCCATAGCGGCGCTGGTGCTCGCGGTGAAAGGCAGCCAGGGAGTCGCCGGAAAAAGGCAAATTCAGTTCGTATCCCTGCCCGCGATAACGCAGATCGAGGCTGGGCTGAAAGCGGGGCACACCGGCCCATTTTTCGTGGCGCAACGCCGCCCGCGCTTCGCGCTCGAAGGCGCGGAACTGCCGCCGCAGGGCTGGCAGAGGCAATTGGCCGGCAACCCGCCAGAGCACGGTGCGGGAGTAATCCTTGACCACGTCGCTGACCAGGATGCCGTAGGCGGAAAGGGCGCCGGGCAAGGGCGGCAGCAGCACCCGGGGGATGCCCAGAGCCGCCGCCAGTTCGCAGGCGTGCATGCCGCCCGCGCCGCCGAAGGCCACCAGAATGAAGTCGCGAGGGTCGTGGCCGCGCTCGATGGAAACCACGCGCACGGCTTTTTCCATGGTGGCATTGACCACGCGAATCACCCCGGCGGCGAACCGCTCCACGCTCAGCGTTGAACGATTCTTCTGAAGCCAGCTCTTCACCACTCGCCGGGCGCGCTCCCTGTCCAAGGCAAACTCTCCCCCCAGGAATTTGTCGGGGGGCAGGCGGCCCAACAGCAGGTTGGCGTCGGTGACCGTGGGCTCTTCGCCTTGGCCGTAGCAGATGGGACCGGGGTCGGCGCCGGCGGAAAGCGGCCCCACGCGCAGAGCGCCCCCGGCATCGAAGCGGGCGATGGAGCCGCCCCCGGCTCCCACGGTATGAATGTCGAGCATGGGAACGCGCACGGGGAGGCCGGCCACTTCGGCCTCGTTGCTGGCGCGGGGTTCGCCATCTACCAGGGCGACATCGGTGGAGGTACCGCCCATGTCGAAAGAGATGATGCGGGGGAAGCCGCTGCGCCGGGCCACGGCGGCCGCTCCCACCACTCCTCCCGCGGGTCCGGAGAGCACGGTGCGGACGGGTTCGGCGGCGGCCGCGGCCAGGGAAGTAATGCCGCCGCTGGACTGCATGATAAAAACCGCTGCCGAGCGGCCATTGGCACCGCGGCCGGCGAGACGGCGACCGAGATTTTCCAGGTAGCGCTGCATCAGTGGCTGGAGGTAGGCATTGACGACAACTGTGCTGGCGCGCTCATATTCGCGAAATTCAGGCAGGACCACGTGGGCCAGCGAAAGCGGCACCGGGTTCTCTCCCAACCCCTGCAGGGCCAGGGCTACGGCGCGTTCATTTTCCGGGTTCACAAATGAAAACAGCAGCGACACGGCGACGGACTCCGGGTTTGCCTCCTGCAGCGCCCGCCGCAGCCGGCGCAACTCCGCCTCGCTGGGCCGCTCCAGCACCTCCCCGTCGCAGGCCGTGCGCTCGGGCACGCCGAAGCGCAGTTCCGGAGGGACGAGCGGCTCCACCGGATCGAAGAAAAAGTCATAGAGCTTGGGACGCGCCTGGCGGCCGATCTGAATGGAATCCTCGAAACCCGCGGTGGTAACGAAGGCCACCCGCGCTCCCCGGCGCTGCAGCAGGGAGTTGGTGCCCACCGTGGTCCCATGCAGCAGCACCGCCGCCGAGTCTAACCCGGTCCGCCGCACGGCTTCCGCGATGGCCTGGGAGGGATCAGCCGGGGTGGAGAACACCTTGAGCATCTTCAGGCGGCCGTTTTCGACCCAGACACAGTCGGTAAAGGTGCCACCCGTATCCACGGCGACGCGGGCGGGGGGTTGTCTCTTCCGGGACTGGCTGGGAGCAGTCGGATGTCGCCTGTGTTGCCGGCCTGCCATGGTGAACCAGCAAATGTACCATCAGCAGCCCGGCTTCCCCAGATCTGGGCCATAAGCCTGCCGCCAACTTGATTATTGGCATCGGATTTAGACATGAAATGGCTGCAACACTACTTGCATGATCCAGTGGCCGTGATCGGCAGCGTGGCTGCCGTGGTTCTCGCCTGGGTGCTCAGCTTTGTGGGCCGCAAGTACTTTGACGCCCGCGTCAGCGAGCCCAAGGAGCATTACCGAAAGGTCAGCTACCTGAATACGGCGCTGGTCGTGGGTGTAGTAATTGTTGTGGCAGTCTTGTGGTCGCGCCTGTTCCGGGCAACGGGAACTTTTTGGGGCCTGATTGGGGCCGGCGTAGCGGTAGCTCTCAGGGAGCCGCTGCTCAGCATCGCCGGGCGCATTGCCATTTTTGCCGGCCATATCTACTCCGTCGGCGACCGCATTGACATAGACAAGATCACCGGCGACGTAGTGGACGTGGGCTTCTTCTACACCCGCATGATGGAACTGGGAAATTGGATTGGGGGCGACCAGGCCACCGGCCGCATCGTGCAATTCAGCAACTCCATCATCTTCGGGCATGCGGTTTACAACTACACCCAGAACTTCTCTTACATTTGGGATGAAATCAAGCTGCCGGTCACCTACGGCAGCAATGTCCAGGAAGCCAGCAATATCCTGGTGGAGGTGGGAAAGCAGTACACACGGGAGTTTTTGGAGGGTGCACAGGCGGAAATGCGGCGCATGCAGCGCTATTTCGTGGTGCCGGAGTTTGAACTGGAGCCTGCCGTCTATCTCAAGGTAACCAGCAACTGGGTGGAACTCCATTTGCGTTACCTGGTGGAACCTAAAAAGCGGCGCAGCGCCAGCAGCTTTATCTTCAGCGAGGTTTTCAAGCGGGTGCAGCAGCGGGAGGACATCAGCATCGCCTCCGAGACCATGGACCTGAGCGTGCATTCTCCGACTAACGATTCGGAGCAGCGACCCGAAGCCGCCTGAGACGTTCCTGCCCATGTTGAACAGCGGATTCAGGGCATTTTGATCATGTACTTGCCGCAGGCCTCAAAGGCGGAGAGCAGGTGGGTCATGCCCAAAAGCTGGCGAATGCGCTGGTTGAGATTGATGAGCTGCAGCTGGCAGCCGGCGGTGCGGGCGGAGACATAAAGCCCGACCAGGACTCCCAGGCCGGAGCTATCCATGTGAGCCAACCCGGTGAGGTCGAGGACCAGGAGTTTGGTCTGAGGGATGAGGGGCTTGACCGTCTGGCGCAACTGGTCGGTGGCTTCGCGTACCAGGCGCCCGCGACACTCGACCACGATCGCATCGGGCTCAGTGCGGATATTCAGGGAAAGCACACGTGATAGCGCTGGATTGACGGCCATAGCGGCTCCTTGCCGGGGCGAAGGCGGCGGGCAGCATTGTAGCGCAGGTACTCGGGAAAGCCGCCCGGCTAGAAATGATATTGAGTGATATCCACAGATATATTCAGGCAACCCAAACAGCCGCCGCCGCCTCTCACCCGCACAGTGGTGCAACATCGCGGCACTCGCAACCACCGCGATTCCGGCCGGGTATCGAGGCTAACCTGCTCCGTCACCTCGGGAACCCGGCCGGTGCTCTTTGCAGCCGACCTGCTCGGTTGCGCGGTGCGATTCCAAGCAGGGCCTAGGTCCGTCAGGATAAGAGTGCTGCATTCGCCGGGCTGAAGCCCGGCCTTGCAGACGCGAAGGGTCCTACTCGCGGGCGGTGGCGCCCGCGCCACAAACCCAGCGCGATGCGGACGGGCTGAAGGCCGTCCTTTCAAACCAAGCTCTTCATCAGAGTTTCACTAAGTCCCAGCGGGCGAGGTGAGCTTCTTGCCCAGCAGCAGGGCGTCAAGGTTGTTCTTGTAATAGCGGGGGATGGTCTTGATGAGCTGATAGCCATGGCGCTTGTAGAAGGCGAGGGCGGGAGCATTGTCCACGGCAGTTTCCAGAAAGACGTGGCGGCTGCCGCCGGCCCGCAAGTGCTCCTCCGCGGCCTGCAGCAGGCTGGTTCCCACGCGATGACGGCGAGCTTCGGCGCGCACATCAATGGTAATAATGTGCCCCGCGCCCCGCGTGCTCCCCTCGCCCACGATAAAGCCGGCAATGCCTCTGCCGGCGGGTAAATCCGCCGCGGATGCAGTCCCCAGGTCCCCCCTTGGGGATACAGTTTCGGCCACCAGGGTAAAGGCATGGGCGCGGCGCATGTAGAAGGCCAACTCGATGCGGGTGTAAGAGATGCCGGGGGGGAAACATTCCTGGTCAATCGCCCAGAGCTGCTCGAAATCATCTTTGCGGAATT
>DATGGJ010000335.1:0-3336 GCA_035308585.1 Terriglobales bacterium | reverse complement strand
TACTACGACGAGACCACGGGATTTTCCGCCATGCAGCGCACCACTGGCTGGCACCTTTCCATCGTGGCGGCCATGATGGCGCGAGAGGAAACTCCGGTGGGCGCCTTGCCCGTGGAAGTAGCGGTGGGCGGCGAAGCTTTTGTGCGCGAGGCGCGTAAGCGCGGCTTCCGCATCCGGGAGTCTATCGCCGAAAGCGCCAACGCCGAGATGCTGGCGAGCATGGCCGACTGAGTAAGGTTGGGCGGCGCTTTTACCCGCCGGCCGCCGGTCACAGATCGAGTTACCCGAAGCCGTCCGCGAGGGCGGCTTTTTTATTTCCAAGGAGCGCTATGTCCAGGCAAGAAGTGCGGGTGGGCAGTTTACGGGCAGAAGGCGCAAGCGAGCCACTACATAAACCAGCACTGGAGATTGAAATCCGGCGCGAGACCTACACCGGCAGGTCCACCACGGGCCGGCTGTTTCTAAACGGCCAGTTCGAATGCTACACGCTGGAAGATTGCGCCCGGCCAAAGGGAGTCAAGGTCGCAGGGGCAACCTGCATTCCGGCCGGCAGTTATGCCCTAACCATCAATCACTCCAGCCGGTTCCAGAGACTGATGCCGCAGTTGCTGGAGGTACGCGGCTTCGAAAGCATCCGCATTCACTCGGGAAACACGGATGCAGACACCGAGGGCTGCATCCTGGTAGGACTAACGCGGGCGGAAAATTTCGTAGGCAGCAGCCGAGCGGCGTTTCGCAAGCTGTTCGGTAAACTGCAGGCGGCAAAAGCAGCGGGGGCGGAAATCCGGGTCACGGTGAAGGACTGGGAAACAGCGCCGGGAGAAAATGCATGAGAGTTGCATAAGGCCGGCGCGGGCAGGTGGCCGCGCAACAGCCGCCAAGACGGGGGCGCCATCCAGGCCGTATATTGAACGCATGCGGGTGGAACGCTGGAATACGGAACGCGATGGCGCCCTGAGCGAAGCGGCGCTGCGCCGCAAGCTGGAGCAGCTGGGGTACAGCGTGTGCCGCTACACCTACCCGCCAGGCACCTTCTTCCCGCCGCACACCCACGCTCAGGACAAGATGGACGCGGTGCTCTCGGGCCGCTTTCGCATCCGCATGGGCGGTGATGAAGTTGTGCTGGAGGCAGGTGATGCGGTGCATGTGCCGCGGGGCGCCGAGCACAGCGCGGAAGTGGCGGGCACGCAGCCGGTGGTGAGCCTGGACGCGGTGAAGGCCGGCTGAAGTGGGGGAGCGCACACCGCCTGCGGCATCTGGCCACCGGGAGTCTCCGGTGACCATTCCGCGCGCGCTGGTAAGGTGGTGGCGGGAAAACCTGCCCCGGCTGGGCGTGGCCCGCGCCGCGTGCACGTTTGTGGGTGAGATGTGGGAATTTGTGCGCGACTCCACCCCGCACCGCCGCAAGCAGCGCTACGGCGACATTGATTTCGACTGGGATTACCGCGTGGACACCACGTCCGCCAACGTGAGCCGTCGCGCCGACCTGCTGGCTGCATTGGCCGGCTACCGCTATCAGCCCAGCGACCCCGCCTTGTTCCACGAAAGCATCCGCAGCCTGGGAATTGATTACCGCCAGTTCCAGTTCGTTGACCTTGGATCGGGCAAGGGGCGGACGCTGCTGATGGCCTCGGATTATCCCTTCCAGCGGATTGTGGGGGTGGAAGCGGTGCCCGCGCTGCATCGCGTCGCGCTGGAAAACATCCGCAAGTACCAAGCCCAAACGCAAAAGTGTTTTGACCTCCAGTCGGTGTGCGGCGATGCCCGCGATTTCCATTTTCCGGCTGTCCCCCTGGTGGTGTTTCTGTTCAATCCCCTGCCGGAAGCGGGTCTGCGCGAGGTAATGGCGAACCTGCTGGCTTCGCTGCGGGAACAACCGCGGCCGGTGAGCGTTGTTTATCACAATCCGCTGCTGGAGCACGTACTGAGGGAGGATGGGGGCCTGCGGCGGGTGCGGGGCGACGTGCGGTACGCGATTTACGAGTTTCCCATCGCCGGCCAGCGGCTCGCGAAGCCCTAGCGGCTGCAGCCCGGGGCGCCACCAGAAATGTTTCAGCCGCCGCTCCGGCAGGGCTGGGGGTCCAGGGGAACCAGCCCGACATCCCAAGTAGCCGGAATGGCATCGCATGTTTTGGCTGCCGAGCGAAAGACCTTCGCGGACCCGGACCTTGCCTGTATATTGTGCCTGCTCGGTTATTGCCGCTTGCCACTCGTTCAGTCGTAGAGGCGCGGGAGGGCTCGCATGCCCGGAGACCGTAAGACTCTCCTCTGTATTGACGACCATACGCCTTCGCTCGCGGGCTGGTGTCTGTACCTGCAGGGCGCCGGATATTACGTGGAAACCGCCCAAGGAGGACTGGAAGGGCTGCAGCTGTTTGCTACCCACGCCATAGATCTGGTGCTGCTGGATTACGCCATGCCGGAGGTGGATGGGGGCGAGGTGGCGGCCACCATGAAGCAAATCAAGCCGCAAGTGCGCATTGTCATGTTTTCCGGGGTATCGGAAGTTCCGGAAAATGCCCGAGTTCACGTGGATGCCTTTCTGCCGAAGGGCCAGCCCCCCAGCGTGGTGCTTCAGACCATTGACCAACTGCTGAGGGACAACCAGCACGCCGCTTAAATCCAGACGGTGGCGCCCACCGTTTTGTCATCACCCCGCCTCGTGACCTAAATCACAGCCCCCTGAGACAGGGTGCGGATAGCATCGCAATGCGCGCGCCGGAGTGCGCGCGGGAAAAGACAGATGAGCCAGGAACTGTTGCAGGCCATGCGGCAAAGCATTATTGACGGCGCGGCCGACCACGCCGTCGAACTGGCGCAGCGCGCGCTGGCTGCGGGAGTTGACCCGCTGCAGGCGGTGAACAGCGGCTTTGTTCCCGGCGTGGACTATGTGGGCGAGCAGTTCGCTGCCCGGCAGATGTTTCTGCCTGACCTGGTGATGGCGGCGGAAGCGATGAAGGCGGGCATCGGGGTGCTGGAGCCGGAAATGCGCCGCCGCGGCAGGCAGCGCGAGTTCCTGGGGCGGGTAGTGCTGGGCACGGTGAAAGGCGACATCCACGAGATCGGCAAAACCCTGGTGGGCATTCTGCTTTCCGCCGGCGGCTTCGAAGTGGTGGACCTGGGAGTCAACGTGACCGCGGAAACCTTCGCCGCCAAAGCTGGTGAGCTGCAGGCGGACATTGTGGGGGTCTCGTCGCTGCTCACCACCACCATGGCGCTGCAGCGCGGGGTGGTGGAGGCGCTGGACCGGGCG
Source organism: Terriglobales bacterium (assembly GCA_035308585.1). Taxonomy (GTDB): domain Bacteria; phylum Acidobacteriota; class Terriglobia; order Terriglobales; family Acidobacteriaceae; genus JAICWP01. Next base: position 83 of record DATGGJ010000335.1, on the reverse strand, counting down.
CAGCTGCGTCCGCGGGTGAAGATCATCGTGGGCGGCGCGCCCGTGACCCGCAAGTGGGCGGAGGAGATCGGCGCCGATGGCTA
>DATGGJ010000334.1:0-1648 GCA_035308585.1 Terriglobales bacterium | reverse complement strand
TCAACTTGCGCGATCCGGAAGCGGTGCGCAAGGCCTTCCGTGCCATCGAGGCGGGCGTGCGGGAGAAGAAGGGCGAGGGCCACTTCCTGGGGGTGAGCGTGCAGCCCATGGTGAAGCACGAGGGTTACGAGCTCATCCTGGGCAGCAGCATTGACCCGCAGTTTGGCCCGGTACTGCTGTTCGGTACGGGCGGACAACTGGTGGAGGTGTTCAAGGATCGGGCGCTGGCGCTGCCGCCGCTGAACAGCACGCTGGCGCGGCGCATGATGGAGCAGACCAAAATCTTCCACGCCCTGCAGGGGGTGCGCGGGCGGCACGCGGTGGACCTGGCCGCGCTGGAAGAACTGCTGGTGAGGTTCAGCGAACTGGTGGTGGAGCAGCCCTGGATCAAGGAGATTGACATCAACCCGCTGCTGGCCTCGGCGGAGCGGCTGCTGGCGCTGGACGCGCGCGTAGTGCTCCATGGTCCGGAGGTAAAAGAGGAAGACCTGCCGCGGCCGGCCATCCGGCCCTATCCGCTGCGCTACGTGGCGCCGTGGCGATTAAAGAACGGCGAGGAGGTGATGATCCGGCCGGTGCGTCCGGAAGACGAGCCCGCGCTGGTGCGCTTCCACTCGGAACTTTCCGAACGCAGCGTGTATCTGCGCTACTTCCAGCCCATGAAGCTGAGCACGCGCACGGCGCACGAGCGGCTGACCCGCATCTGCTTTTTGGACTACGACCGGGAGATGGCGCTGGTGGCGGAGCGCCGAGACCCGGCCAGCGGCGAGCAGGAAATTATTGCGGTGGCCCGCCTGAGCAAGCTGCACGCGGTGAACGAGGCCGAGGCGGCCATCGTGGTGAGCGACCACTACCATCACCAGGGACTGGGCACCGAGCTCTATCGCCGCCTGGCGCAGATTGCGCGCGACGAGAAGATTGCCCGCATTGTTTCCACCATGCTGGGCGAGAACCGGGAGATGCGCGCCATCTGCCAGAAACTGGGCTTCCGCATCCAGATGGATTTGGAAGAGCAGACGGTGAAGGCGGAGCTGGAGGTGGGGTAGGGCGGGAGTTGGTTGTTGGTAGTTGGTAGACGGTAGATGGTACTTGGCCATCAGCGTGTGTGGGGACAGCCGCCCTCGGCTGTCCGGGCGAGCGCAGCTCGCCTCTTTTTTCTGTCTGCGGACGGGGCTCGGCCGCCTCTGAGTTCCTTTCAGAGCAGCAGCCAGCGAGACGAGAAAAAAGCGGAGCTCAAGCACCGATGCCGCGCCCCGGCTATTTTGTCTGCCGGAATGTGCTCCGGGGCGAGGCGGCCACCAGAAGCTGCCCTTGGTCAGCATTCAGCGGTTCCAGATCAATGGAGTAAAAACCTGCCGGTGGCGCGATGTTAGTAACTCGAACGCGGAAGTAGTAGACGCGGCCGGGTTCGGCGGTAAAGCCGGCAAGCGAGGTGCGGTCCTGAGGCCGCTTGCCGCCTTTTTCCCAGCCGGCGCAGAGATGATGCTCGCCTGGCGCAGCGAAAAAAGAGAAATAAGAGCTGCCGCGATTGGCCCCCATCCAGGCGCCGTCCATGGCCAGGCGGGTGAGAGCGCCGCAGTTGCCCAAGCAGGGCCTCAGGTCCTGCCTCTGGTCTTCGACAATGTAAACCAGGGCCTTTCCCGCCGGG
>DATGGJ010000333.1:0-11168 GCA_035308585.1 Terriglobales bacterium | reverse complement strand
GCGGCGTGCGGCAGGCGGTCATACCCGTTGACTCCGGCCCGGCAGGGGGGTACCCTACACCCAATGGTAGTTGCTTGCACTCGGTGGCGAGCAATCCGGCCTGTTTCTTCTCCATGCAGAAGTTCCTTTGCGCCAATCGCTTGCGAGTGGTGTGCGCCGCACCTGACCGCGCTCTCCTTTTTTGCAGGCAGCGTGAATGCTTGTGGAAACGGTGCGGCAGCGGTGGGTTGGGAGGTTAAGAGCCCACAGTAAATGAAGAAAAATATCGAAATCAGCTCCAATATCGGCACCCTCTTTGGCACCCGGGACGAAAACCTGCACCTGCTGGAAGACGGTCTGAACGTAACCATTGATCTTAAAGCCGAATCGGTGGAGATCGAGGGCGCGGCTCGAGACGTAGCCCGCGCCGAGCAGGTGTTCTCCGACTATGACCAGTTGCAGCGCTCCGGGTTCGTCTTCAACAACGGCGACCTGGGCAGCATGCTGCGCATCGTTATTTCCGACCCCAACGCCACTCTGCGCGGGCTGGCAGAATCCGGCAAGCAGCGCTCCTTCGGGCGGCGAACCGTGCAGCCCAAGAGCATCAACCAGCGGCGCTACCTGGAAGCCATTGAGAAGTACGACATGGTATTCGGCATCGGGCCGGCGGGAACGGGCAAGACCTACCTGGCGGTGGCCATGGCCATCTCCGCGCTGCTGGCCAAGCGGGTGAACCGAATCATTCTGGCGCGTCCGGCGGTCGAAGCCGGCGAGCGCCTGGGCTTCCTGCCCGGCACCTTGCAGGAAAAGGTAGATCCCTACCTGCGCCCGCTCTACGACGCGCTCTATGACATGCTCGATCCGGAGAAGGTGGACCGCTATCTGGAGAAGAACGTCATCGAAATCGCGCCCATCGCCTTCATGCGCGGGCGCACGCTTAACGACTCCTTTGTCATCCTGGATGAGGCCCAGAACACCACTTCTGAGCAGATGAAGATGTTCGTCACCCGCCTGGGGTTTAACTCCAAGGCAGTAATCACCGGCGACATTACCCAGATTGACTTGCCCAATTACCGGCGCAGCGGGTTGCTGGAGGCGCTGGACATCCTGAAAACTGTGGACGGGCTGTCGTTCATCTGGTTCGATGAGAGCGACGTGGTGCGCCACCAGTTGGTGCAGCGCATCATTCGCGCTTACGATGAGCACAAGGCCAAGGTGGCCGAAGACCAGATGTCGCTTTCGCTGGAAGGCAAGGGCGCCAATGGCAATGGCAAGAGCACGGCGCCGGCGGCAGAAAAGGAGCCCGCACTCGAGCCCGCCGGAGAATAAGCGATGAAGTTTCGACGGGAGGGCCCTTTCGCGGCTCTCCCCTTTGTTTTTGGTATGCCTGTGATTATCCTCAAGGCCAAGCTGGCGGGTACGAGCAGCGCTTCGCTGGGACATTTTCTGGCGCGGGCGCAGCGCGCCGCCGGGCTGCGGGGCGAAGTCAATGTCCTGGTGAGCCGCAACCGGGAAATTCGCGAGTTCAACCGCCGCTACCGCGGCCAGGATAAGGCCACGGATGTTCTGTCGTTTCCCGCCGATGGCGGGGCGGGACAGGGATTTGCCGGAGACATTGCCATTTCGGCGGAGATGGCGGCTCGGAGCGCGCGGCGGTTCGGGCATACTCCAGCCGAGGAAGTGAAAATCCTGCTGCTGCATGGAGTTCTGCATCTGGCGGGATACGATCACGAGAGTGACAATGGGAGCATGGCGCGAACGGAAGAGCGCTTGCGGGCGCAGCTTGGCTTGCCCACGGCGCTGATCGCCCGCAGTGGCGCTGATGACACGCGTCCGGCGCTGCCGCGGACCGGTTATGCGCGGCGGCGGAAGAAAGGGCGCAGTGGATGAGCGTGATCGCCATTCCCATCGTGCTCATGCTGGGTGTGCTCACCCTGGTTTCCTACGTGGACCGGCTCTACACCGAGATCGGCAAATTTCTTTCCCGCGAATTTCAGGACAACATTGACGTTTTCGAGCAGCGGGTGGAGCCGCGCCTGAAGGTGAGCCGGGCCCGGGCCGCGCTGTCCATGGCGGTGCTCACCCAACTCAGCATGGCGGCCATCGCGCTCATGGTGGGCTACGCCGTCTTCCATGAGAAGGGTTGGAACACGCCCGAGATTTTTCAGGCCACCATCAGCCTGGTGCTGATCGTGATCGTCTGCAACCGGCTGCTGCCTTTCGTTTTCTTCTCCCGCACCCGGGGCACGTGGCTGGCCCCTCTGGTGCCGGTGCTGCGAGTTCTCATTTACCTGGTTATGCCGGTCACGCTGGTGATCGGCTTCTGCCAGTCGGTGGCATCGCTGACCCGCGAACACGCGGAAGAGCTTCCCGATCATGCCGCCGAGGCGGTGGATGCCCTGATTGAAGCCGGCCAGGAGGAAGGCATTCTGCAGGAGGCGGACCGGGAGTTGATTCAGTCGGTGGTGCAGTTCGGAGAGAAAACCGCGCGCGAGGCCATGACCCCGCGCCCGGAAATGCTGGCGGTGCCGGTGGACACCACGGTGGAGCAGTTCCTGGAAATGCTGCGCTCCCGGCGTTTTTCGCGGGTGCCGGTTTACGAGGGCTCCCTGGACAACATCAAAGGCGTGGTGTTTGTTCACGACCTGCTGCAGGTGGCGGACACCGAAGCGTCAACGCGTACGGTGGGCAGCCTGATGCACACCGACACCTGCTTTGTCCCGGAGAGCAAGCGCACCAGCGAGTTGCTGCGCGAGATGCAGAAGAACAACGTGCGCATGGCCATTGTGATTGACGAATACGGCGGCGTCGCCGGCCTGGTGACCATCGAGGACCTGGTGGAAGAAATTGTGGGTGAAATCCGCGACGAACACGAAACCACGGCCGACATCGTGCGCGAAGCCGATAACTCCTATCTCGTGCCCGGCAACATGGACGTGGACCGCCTCGACCAGCTATTTGGCGTTCGCCTGGATGGGCATGAAGCCACCACGGTCGCCGGCCTGGTCAGCGAAATTCTGGGCCACATTCCCCAGAAGGGTGAGATCGTAGAAGGCGAAGGGTTGCGCTTCGAAATCCTGGAGTCCACGGACCGCCGGGTGGAGCGCCTGCGCATCAAGGCGGTTCAACCCGCCGTGCCCCAGCAAATCAAGTTGCTGTAAAGGAGCCGTCAGCATTTAGCTTTTGCCGGCAGAGTCGCCGGGGCTGAAGCCGGTTGCCTGGCCAAATACCAAGTGCCAAGTACCCACTGCGATTCGCTAATTGCTACACTGTCTTCCGACCGTCCGAATTCCATGCCTCTGCGCTCCGGTTTCGTCACCATTCTGGGCCGGCCCAATGCCGGCAAATCCACGCTGCTCAACGCGCTGGTGGGGGCCAAGCTGGCCATCGTCACGCGCAAGCCGCAAACCACGCGCAACCGCATCCAGGGTATCCTCAACCTGCCGAAAAAGGGGAAGCGGCCGGCGGCGCAAGTCATCCTCATTGACACGCCCGGCATTCACCAGCCGGACAGCGCTTTGGGACGCAAGATGATGGTGGAAGTTCGGGAAGCGCTGGAAGGCTGCCACCTGGTGCTGCTGATTGTGGACGCAAGCAAGCCGGCCGGCGAAGACCGCGCGGGGAATAAAAGCCGGGGCGGCCAATCCGGCTTGAATGAACACGTCTTGCGGCTGGTGAGGCAGGCGGGGACACCGGTGTATCTCCTGCTTAACAAAATTGACCTGATTCCCAAGGACAAGCTGCTGCCCCTGATTGAGCGCTACAGCAAGCTCTACCAGTTCCGGGAAATTATTCCCATCTCGGCGCGCAAACGGGATGGACTGGATTTGCTTCTGGACAAGATTGTGGAGGCGCTGCCCGAGGGTCCGCGGTATTTCGCCGAAGATGAACTGACCGACCAGCCGGCGCGCTTTATGGGGGCGGAGATCATCCGCGAGCAGGTGCTCCTGGCCACCGGTGAAGAGGTGCCCTATTCCACGACCGTCATCATGGATCAGTTCGAAGAGAAGCCAAAGCTGAGCCGCATTGCCGCCACAATTTACTGCGAGCGCAACGGGCAGAAGGCCATTCTCATCGGCCGCCAGGGTCAGATGCTGAAGAAGATCGGCACCCATGCCCGGCTGGAGATCGAGGCCATGCTGGGCACGAAGGTTTTTCTGGAGCTATTCGTGAAGGTGCGTCCGGGCTGGCGTAACTCGCGCGAATTCGTCGAGGGCCTGGATTGGCGGCGGCAGCTGGAGCGGCTGACGCGGCGGGAGACAGAGTTCAAATCCGAGGAGTAGCGGGCACGCCCCCGGCAGCTCCTCCACAGCCATCGCGCCGCGATCCGGAATTTCACGGCAGAGGACTGAGCACCGGTACGCAGTCCTCAGTGCCCAGTACCTCCGCCGATGACCAGCGACGAACTGCCAACCAGTTCTCTAATTGATATCCTGCTTGGCCTGCAGTCGCTTGACCAGGCCTTCCACGTAGCTCTTCTGCCCGTCGGGAGCGGCGGCCAGCGCCAGGTTCATTTCCTTTACCGCATCGTCGAATTTGCCCTGGCTGGAATAGATTCGCGCCATGCCCGTGTGCACAAACCATTCCTGGGGATGCTTTCTGGCATTTTCGCGGAAGATGACAAAGGCCTCATCCTGACGCTTCTGGCCCTGTAGTTGCCTCGCGTAGATGTGCAACTGCAGCGGATTAGCCAGCGCCAGGGCCTGCTGGCGAGTGGTGTCCGCTTCGTCCTTGCGATTCAGCGCCTCCAGAATGTTCGACTTGGTCAGCAGGTTGTCAAAGCGCTTCTCCACCTGGATGGATTGGTCTTCGTATTTGAGCGCCTCGTCCAGATCGGCCTTTTGAGCCAGCAGGTAATTGGCGGCGTCATCCCATCCCTCCCAGGTGTACTGCGCCAACCCACGCAGCTGCTGGTGCAGGCTCGCCGCGACGATTTTGTTCACATCAACGTCCACCTTGAACGGCACGGCGAGCTTTTCCCACTCCAGTTCCACCACGGCGGAAGTGGGCGTGAGCTTATCGAAATCATAGGTCAGGGCGTTGTGCATGTCCGCGGGCTGGGGCTTAACCTTGACCCGCAGTGCGTCTTCCGCCTGCTTGTAGGTGAAGCTGCCCCAGGAGGTTGCGGCGTGGGAGAAGATGACCGTCCACTCATTTTCGCCGGGAATCATGTGCAGTCCGTAGACGCCCTTATCCAGCGGCTGGCCTTCGATGGTCACCGGATCGCTGAATGCGATGGTGGTGTTCTCATTAGCGCCGGCCCGCCACACCTGCCCGTAGGGAACCAGGTCGCCCCAGATCTTGCGGCCGTTAACCAGCGGCCTATGGTAGTTGATGGTGATGTCGGTGATGCCAATGCGCTGGGTCAGCACAGAGTGCTGGCTCTGCCGGGGAATATTCAGCAGCGCCGACTGCGCCTGGCACAGGCCGGCTGCGAACAACAGGCTGAGAACCGCCGCCAATATGCGCGCTTTGTTCATACCTCGCTCCTCTTGATATTTAAGAAGATTTGATCCCAACGACAGTTACACGGCCAGCGCAACTGTCAGCGGCCACATAGACGCCAGCGTCCAAGCCTGGTTAGCAGCGTGGAAAGGAAAAGGTAGCTACTCTTTCACCGCTATCCCCAGCGACTTCATCTTGCGATAGAGATGGCTGCGCTCCAGGCCCAGCACCTCGGCGGTGCGGCTCACGTTGCCGTGGTTCTCGTCCAGCTTTTTGAGGATGTAATCGCGCTCATAGGCGGCGCGCGCCTGGTGCAGGGTGGAGGCCTCGCCCAGGGGGCGGCGGCTGCCGTCGCGGTACACCAGCGGCGGCAGGTGCTTGCGGTCGAGCTTTAAGGCGGTAGGATTCATGATGACGATGCGCTCCATCACGTTGCGCAGTTCGCGCACGTTGCCTGGCCAGGAGTAGCGCATCAGGGCGTCTATGGCGTCGTCGGTAATCTCCCGCGGGCGCCGCCCATAAGTGGCGGAAAATTCCTTCAGGAAGTAGCGCGCCAGCATGGGGATATCTTCCTTGCGCTCGCGCAGAGGCGGCACGTAGAAGGGAATTACGTTCAGACGGTAGAACAGGTCCTCGCGGAAGTTGCCCTTGGAGATTTCCTCTTCCAGATCCTTGTTGGTGGCGGCAATCACCCGCACGTCCACGGTAATGGTGTCGTCTCCGCCCACGGGGGTGAAGCGCTGCTCGTCCAGGGTGCGCAACACCTTGGACTGGGTCTTCAGGCTCATATCGCCCACTTCGTCCAGGAAAAGCGTGCCACCGTTGGCTTTCTGAAACTTGCCGTCCTTGTCGGAGCTGGCTCCCGAAAACGAGCCCTTGCGATGCCCGAACAGTTCGCTGCCGATCAGGTCCTCGGGAATGGCGGCACAATTGACTTCCACGAACATGGCTTCCTTGCGCGGGCTCTGGGAGTGAATGGCATGGGCCACCAGTTCCTTGCCCGTGCCCGACTCGCCATAAACCAGCACGCGGCCGTTGGTGGGCGCCATGAGGCCGATCTGCTGCCGCAGGGCTTTCATGGGAATGCTGTCGCCCACAATCACACTCTTGGCCAGCAACTGCTTCTTCAGGTCGCGGTTCTCGCCGCGCAGGCGCTTGGATTCAGCCGCGTTCTTGACCAGGATGAGGGTTTTTTCCAGCGAAAGCGGCTTTTCCACAAAGTCGAAGGCGCCCAGCTTGGTGGCCCGCACCGCCGTCTCAATGGTTCCATGCCCGGAAATCATGATGACCTCGGGAGCGTCCTCACCTTCGCGGACCTTCTCCAGCGTCTCCAGGCCGTCCATGCCGGGAAGCCAGATATCGAGCAGGATCACGTCGAAAGAACGGCGGCGCAGGGTATCGAGGCAAGCTTCGCCGCTTTCCACGACGGCTACCTTGTAGCCTTCGTCCTCCAGCACGCCCTTCAGCGACTGGCGAATGCCGGTTTCATCGTCCACAATCAGGATGTTATGCATGTTCGACCGCGGCGGGAACCACGCCTTCGGCTGCCACCGGCAATTCCAGAATAAAGCGCGCACCTATGGGCTGATTTTCTTCCACTCGGATGGAACCACGGTGATCCTCGACGATGCGGCTCACAATGGCGAGTCCCAGCCCGGTGCCCCGCTTCTTGGTGGAGAAATAGGGCAGGAACAGCTTCTCCTTCAGTTCCGGGGTAACGCCCGGGCCAGTGTCGCTAATGACGATTTCAATGGCGTCCCGGGCGGGGACCACGGCGGTTGAGATGTCAATTTCACGCAGGAGAGAATCCTGGGTGGCCTCAGCGGCGTTGTCAATCAGGTTGGCGAGGGCGCGCTTGATGGCTTCGCCGTCAGCCAGCACCCGGGGCAACTCGGGGGCCAGCAGGGTGCGCACCTCAATGCCTTCGAGCCGTCCATTGAACATGGAGAGCGTGCTCTCCACGATGGCGTTGATGTTGGCGGGCTGGGGATGGGCCGCCGGAAAGCGGGCCAGGGCGGAAAATTCGTCCACCAGGCTGCGCACGGTTTCAACCGCGCCGGCGATGGTTTCGGCGCAGCTGTTGATGACCGACATGGAAACCGCGTCCGGAGGGTGCGCCCGCTCCAGATGGCGGCGGATGCGCTCGGCGGAGAGAGCGATAGGGGTGAGCGGATTCTTGATCTCATGGGCCACGCGCCGCGCCACCTCCCGCCAGGCTGCCTGCTTCTGGGCCTTGAGCAGGTCGGAGAGGTCTTCAAAAATCACCACGTAGCCCAGCCCCTGGTTTTCGTGCTGCAGGGCGGCGACGGTGACCGCGACGTTGAGCGTGCTTCCGTGCCAGCTCAGTTCCATCTGGCTGTTGGCCACACCCATGCGGTCGGCGCGGCGCAGCAGAGGCTCCAGGTCTTCGACAATTTCGCCGGGGAAGACCTCGGGCAGCGTGCTTCCGGTCAGAAAATCAACCCGGTCGGCAACCCGCGATTGAGGATTGAAGATGCGCTGCAGGGCCATGTTGGCATGGGAAACACGCCGCTTCGCATCCAGCGAGAGCACGCCCGTAGGGATGCTTTCCAGAATGGTTTCCATGTGGCGCCGGCGGCGCTCCAGGGCGGTGTTGGCGTCCTTCAGTTCGCGGCTGGAGGCCATGATTTGCTGGCGGCTGTTCTCCAAATCTTCCGCCATGCGGTTGAAGGAGGCCACCAGTTCGCCCAATTCGTCGGCGGCCGCCACCTGTACGCGGTAATCAAGCCGGCCGCGCGAAATCTGCTGCGTCGCTTCCGCCAGGGCGGCCACCGGGCGGGTCACCAGTTTGGAAGTGAACAGTGCCAGCCAGGTAGCGGCAAACAGGGCCAGCATGGTGAGCAGCGCCAGCAGTTCCATGTAGGTGCGCCGCACCAGCTTGCGTTGCTGTGCCAGTTGGAAATAGCGCTGCTGGCTTTCGTCAATCTGACGGACGGTTTCCGAAAAGGTGGCCGGCAGCGGCATAGCCACCAGCACGGCCCCATCCTCGCCCACGCGCGCGCTGCCCAGGATGTAATCCGCGCCTTCCCAGGAAAAGCGAGCGGGACGGTCTGTGGCCGCCTCCTTGAGCGGCAGGATGGGTTTCAGGACCGACCATGCCTCGGGCGCCCGGAAACTGGCTTCGGCGCGGCCCTGCCGGATGGCCACGGCAAATCCGCCCTGCAGGGTGGGCTTGTGACGTTCGAACAGTTCCGCAACTCCATCAAAATTGCCGGTTGCGAACGCCTTCTGGGTTTCGGGCGCGCTGGCCAGCAGCACCGCTTCGCCATGGGCGTTATCGGCGGCGTAGGCGGAGAGCAGGCGGGTCATTGCCTCAGTGTCTTGCCGCACCTCCTCGACCGGCCGCGAAAACCACTTGTCAATGGAGTGATTCATCAGCCCGTAGGCAAAGAGAAACAGGAACAGCACCGGGGTGAAGGAAAGCAGCAGCGCTCCCACCACCATCTTGGTGCGGAACTTGGAGCCCAGCACCCCCACCCGGCGCTCGGCGAAAAGCTTGAGCAGGGTGCGCAGCAGGATGAAGGTGAGCACCACAAAGAGTAGAAAAACCAGGGCCGAAAGCGCGGCGAAAACAAAGGGCTGCTCGCTGGCGTTGGGCTGGAAGACTGGCCAGTTAAACGAGGCCTGGGACAGCAGAATGGTAAACAGCACAAGTATGCCGCCGGCCAGCAGGATGATGGCCGTCCTGCGCCGCGAAGATTCGTCGCGTTGGGGCACCTGGGAGGACACTTTGCGCCACGCTAGAAATCAGGCCAGAGCCGCTGGGCCGTGTCCCTCATTATAGCGAGCCAGAGGGGCCGATTTGCGCGTGGAACCCCGGCCGTTAGTCCGGGGAGGGAAACACGATAACGTCTATGCGCTTCAGCCCCTGAGGTACTTCCACGAAACGTTCTAGCTCGCGCTGTTGTTCTTGGGCAACTCGCCTTCCAGCACCCGGCCCAGTTGCGAAGCCGGGCAGCGGACGCCGACGTAAAAGTGACCAAAGAGGGCGTACACAGCGCTGACCTCGTCGAAGCGCATCTCGTAGATCAACCGCTTGAAGACCAGGGGGTCATCAGCGAACAGGTCCACGCCCCATTCCCAATCGTCGAAACCGATGGAGCCGGTTATGATCTGCTTGACCTCGCCGGCATAGCGCCGGCCCACCAGGCCGTGCTCGCGCATCTGGCGCTGGCGCTCCTCGATGGGCAGGGTGTACCAGTTCTTGTCTTCACCGCGACGCCGATCCATGGGATAAAAGCATATATAGCGGTTGGGCGGCATCTCCGGGTAAAGCCGCGGGCGCATGGCCGCGCGCTGCCGTTCCAGCTCCTGCTCGACCTCGCTGTTCCACTCCGGCGAATGTGGCTGTAGCCCGCGCTCCGCCAATTGCTGGTAGAGCTTGACGGACGAATCATAAAGTCCCAGTTCAACCACCGAAAGGTAGGACGTGGTGGTCCTCAGAAAATCGCTCAGTCCGGTGCGCGCCAGTCGCAATTCCAGCAGCTTGAGTTCGTCGAAGGAGGAGCGGAAGTGCACCAGCATCAAGTCGCCCTTGTGGCCCAGCAGGGCAAAGAGGGCGCTCTGATGCCTCTCCATTTCCTGAAGTACAGGTTGAGCTTCGTTGAGGATGCGGTTGCGCTCGCCGGGATTCAGCTGCCGCCACTCCGCCCAGCGAAAGCGCAGCATCTGATGCAGCACGCTCGAGCCTTCCAGGGTGAGGGGCACGGGCGGTATCTCGGTGGTTAGAGGACGAACTTTGGTGGGAGCGGACATGGTTTCTTGACGGCCTCGGCCTTAATTCTACAAGTAGTCAGGAGTCAGTAGTCAGGAGCCAGCAAAAACCGGCTGGGGCTATTCGTAGTTGGCAGGCGGTCAGCGGTGACATCAACTTCCAACTGCGGCCAGCCCGATTCCTGACTCCGACTACCGGTTTCCCGGGTGTGGCCCGGTGTACTTTGCGCAGCACGGCGTCTCGACCGGTCGAAACTCCATCACTTCCACCCGGGTCAGGTCGGGATCGTACAGATTCAGCTGCCATTTACCGTCGCGGCCGACCTCCGCCGGGTCGGGGATGGGCCAGCCGCTCTGTTGCGCCAGCTTCAACGCCGGTTTGATGTCCGCCACCCCCAGTGCCAGATGGCGCACCACCCCGGCCTCGTGCGGCGAGGGGTTCTCCTCCACATTCAGCATGTATTCCAGCCAGTCGGTGCCGTTGGGGACCTGCATGTCCACCCAGTCGGTTTCGCCGTTCTTCATGCCGCCATGCCAATAAACGTGAAACCCCAGCAGGCCCTTATAGAAGCGGTCTTCGGCGGCGCGGTCGCGCACAATGAAGCCGGCGTGAATCATGTGGGTGGAGATGGGGTGACCTGGGGCGCCGCCGCCCGCAGCAGGTCCGAACTGCTCGAAGCAAATCTGATGGCCTTCGGGGTCGCGGACATCGAAGCTGCGCGTGCCGCCGGAGGCCGCCATTACCCGCGCCGGCACCTGAACTCCATGCGCGCCCAGATATTGGCGCAGCATCTCCGCATCTTTGGTTTCGAATCCCACCTCCACCAGCCGGTCCGCCGGCGCATTCGCGCCGGCTGCTTCGAGCTCGACATACTGGCGGTCATTGATGCGGAAACGCGCGCGTTGCCCGCCCGCCGGTTCTTCTGCCAGGCCCAGCACCCGCCCGTAAAAGTCCCGCGATTTGCCCAGGTCGGCGGCGCGCAAAGTGACATGCGAGATGCCGATGATGG
>DATGGJ010000332.1:0-9118 GCA_035308585.1 Terriglobales bacterium | reverse complement strand
CTCAGTACGCCAGGCCCCGGTGCTCCTGGCCGTGGCAGGTCAGGGTGCAGGTTCCGTGTCCCAAGCCGGTGCGGGTGTACTGCAGCACTCCGTTGCCGGCCGGGGCCACGATGCTGCGGTCGAAGTTGATGAGCATGGGCGCGGAGGAGGCATGCGGGTCGTGACAAGTGGAGCAGGCGGCGCCCTGCTGGATGTGTTCGGCGTGCTTTTTGAAGCTCAGGTCGCGCATGATGCTGTTCTGCACGTCGTGACACTTATCGCACAGGGCGTAACTGCTCACCGAGAAGGGTACGCCCGCGCCGGGCGCGCCGGGGGTGGCCGAAGGCGGCTCCAGCGCGCTCTGGCGTTCCAGCAGGTGCGCGATATTGGAACCGTGCGGGCCCGCGGAACCCATCCCGCTGCCCAGGTTGCGCCCGGTATCGCTGTTATGACAGTCGCTGCAATAGATGTAGCTCACCGGCGAGAGCAGACGCCCGGGCAGGGGAGCGCCGCCTGGGGAAACGGGCGCCGGCCGCAGGCTGGGCACCTCTCCTCCTGGCCCGGCGGAGGCGTTCAGTGGCCGCGTGACGGGGTGGAACGACAGGCTATATTGAAACTCCATGCGCTGGTTGAAGCGATTGGGATTGCCCGCGTTGAATTGCCGCAGCGGATTGCGCCCGTATCCGATTCCCGCCATGCCGGTATCCATCAGTTGCGGCTTGTTGGCGCTATCGCCATGGCATTTGAAGCAGACCTCATACTCGTTGGCGCTCTGCAGCACAAAGGTATTGCCCGAGGACTGGCCGCGCACCCCCATCAGCGCGCCGCTCACCTGGGGCGCCTGGCCCATACGGTTGTTGGCGTAGTGCGGATTATGGCAGTCCACGCACTCCACATGCCGGGGCGCTCCCGGGCTGGTCTCCGGCATGGTGTACATGGCGGAATTGGGCGCCTCCGATTCGTCATGCGCCGAAGGCGTGATCTCCACCGGGTGGCGGTAGGTCTTGCTCATCTCCGCCTGTACGTTCAGCTTGGCGACCGAACCGTTGTGGCATTGATAGCAGGTCTGCTCTTCGGGAAATTTCACCAGCCGCTGCGCCACTTGTGGAGAGTGCGGACGGTGGCAGCTCTCGCATCCGTTTTGGCTGACGCCGCGATAGCCGGTGTGCGCCCCCTGCTGGCTGCTGTAGGCCATGTCTTCCGTCGGATCCGGTGGCTGGCGGTGGGAGGAAGTCGCCCAGCCCGCGGGCTGGTGGCAGCTTACGCATAATGCCGACTGATTATTCGCCTTCACCAGGAACTTGCCCTCGGTCGCGTCCAGGTTCTCCTGGTGCGGATCATGGCAGCTCGTGCATTGCACTTTGCCGTTGCCGTCGAGGTGCACAGGGTCGCCCGGCGGCGGCAAACGAACCTCGCCGCGAGTGGCGGGCACGAACCCGAAAGGATGGTCGTCGGAAAAACCCTGCGCGTTGGCCAGGTTGTTCTCGGAGTTGGAGGGAATGTGATAGCCCTGCCCCTGCACGAACTCAATCAGGCCATCGTTGACCGTATCGCCCAGAGCGATGGTGCCGTCGTGGCAGCTCAGGCACAGCTTGGAGACGTCCTGGGCCTGGATGGGCGTCACCATGGATTGCAGCGTGCTGCTGGTGTAGCTGGAGAAATCGCGCAGCGACACTTTGTGGTTCCACAGCACCGCGCCGGTGCCGTTGCCGGCGCTGGAATTATGCGGCGTGTGGCAGAAGATGCAGGCGTCGCGCCCCGCAACCGAGCGGATCTCAGCCCCCGAATTGGCGCGGAAATCGTGCTTGGAGTTGATGATGGCGGCCACATTGCCTCGGGCCGAGAGGCGGACTGCCGCCGCGGTTCCCAGTACCATCAGCGCCAGGATGAGAAGGCGGCGGCGCATTACTGGCCTCCTCCCCTTTGCGCCTGCGGGCGCAACTGAAAAATCTGCACCCGCCGGTTGTAGCCATCGGCCACGTATATGCGGTTGCTGGCGTCGGTGGCGATTCCCTCGGGCAGGAAAAACTGCCCTGCGGCCGCTCCCGTCTGCCCGAAGAAGAACAGCAGGCGCCCCTCATGGTCGTACACCTGCACCCGGTCATCGCGGCTCTCCACCACATAGATGTGACCTTGGCCATCGAGGGCGATACCCTTAGCCTTGTCGAATTCTCCGATGGCGTCGCCCAGGTGGCCGAAGCCGGAGAGAAATTTGCCGTTCCCGTCCAGGTGCTGCACGCGGAAGTTCAGCGAGTCCATTACCCATACACTGCCGTCGGTGTCCACCGCGATGTGCGTGGGATAGTTGAACTCGCCCGCCGCGTCGCCTTCTTTGCCGAAGCGCTGGATGACCTTGCCGTCCATGCCCAGAGCCACCACCTGCATGGCCAGCGTATCCACCACGTAAATGCGGCCGCGCTCTTTATCAATGGCCAGCCCGGTGCAGCGCTTGAAAATGCTCTCGTTTCTGGTTATGCCGCCGAGGGTGCCGGCAAACTTGCCATCCGGGCGGAACACGAACAGCCGCGCCCGCACCGAGTCGGTGACGTAGATTTTTCCCGATGCGTCAATCGCTATCGCGATGGGCGACAGGAAAGGATCGGAATCGGGCGCGCGCAGCGTCTTATACTTTTTGCGCTCGGCGTCGAAAACGTGCACCACCCGTTCCTTGGTGTCGGCCACCAGCACCCGCCCCTGCGCGTCCACGGCCACGCCATTGGGCAGCAGCATGGCCTTCTGCCGGTCATCCAGGCCGATGATTTTCTTCAGGATTTTTTTAAAGCGCCCGGGCTTGGGATTCACGTCTGCGGCATTGCGCAGCATGCCCACCCATTCCAATTGCGGGGGCAGCAATACCGCCGGCGCCTTTGACTCGGCCTCGGAGTTCGGCCAGGTGAACAACAGAAGTCCCAGAAGCGCCAGGCCAGCCCCCACGCCGGCCATTCCTTTTTTCGACATTGCCATCCTTCTCAAAGCCCCACCTCAGAAAAAGTTGAAATCCCTCCTGATGCGGATGTAATAGCGGTTGATCCTCAGGCCGTTGGTATTGCGGCCGGTAGTGACCTGGGTGTACATGTTTCCCACCCCGCCGTCCAGGGTGATCTTGCCCAGGCGGTATTCCCCGCGCACTTCCCAGATGCGGTAATTCTGCAGGGCGCTGAAAAGCAGGTCGTTTTCCTTGCGCCAGTCCGCGCCCAGGTCCAGGTTACGCCGCAAGCGCGCGGTCAGTCCCACGCTGCTCACCCGGGTAAAGCGCCCCAGCAGCGGCGTGGCCAGCAATTGCGCCAGGGGCAAGGGGGCGGTCACGAACTGCTGCTGCATCACATCCGAGGGAAACAACGCCCCCGCGCCATCGTTTACCCCGCGCGCGGCAGTCAGGATGATCTTCCGCGTCTCGATTTGCGCGGTGTAGTTGTTGTAATTGTTAGCGATGTCGCCGGAGATATTCAGCAGTTCCAGCTTGCCGTGCTCGTATGCGCCCCGGAGGCGAAACCCGGGCAGGGCCGTGGTTTCCGCTTCTGCTCCGTAGCGATTATCGGTGCTGAACCCGCCGATCTGCTGCACGTAGTTGTACTTGTCGTAGCGGTAGGTGCCGGTCAGGTGCACGCGTCGAATGTTGCCCCAGCCCACCCGGGTTTCCACATTGTTCGACCAGGTGTGGGCGTTGTTGCTGAAATTGGTGCCCATGAAGTCGTAGCGCAGGGTGTAGGTGCCGTTCAGATCGAAGCCGCGCAGGCGCTTCTGCACCGTGAAGCCGGAAAACGACTCCGCCAGAGAAGTCTGGTTTTCGAACTGGGTGGTGAAGGGCGAGTTGTGGTAGTAGCGGACTTCCTGGAAGACGCGCAGCGGTTCGAACCACTGGTACTCGAGTCGGGTGCCGGCGTTGTGCGTATCCACCCGGGGCACAGTAAGAAATGCCACTCCCGGCAACAGCCCATTTTCCTGGTTGTTCAGGTCCACCCGCGAGAAGGAGTAATAATAGCTGCTCATCAGCTTGTGCGTGTGCTGGATGCGCAGCGTGGCCATGCTCAGCCAGTCCTTGTTGTCGCTGCTGCCGTCGCCGGGCAGGGAGTAATGAAACATCTCGCCGCGGTTATCAATCTGCAGCACCGCTTTGTCGTCCCAGAAGGAGCGCCAGGCGTTGGCCGAGAGGGTCTTGTAATTCTCCTTCAATCCGGAGATGAAGCTGAGCACACCTCCCGCGCTGGAATTGATTTTCCCGAAGTTGTAGCCCGCGTTCCAGTGCCACCCGGCGCGCGTATCCTGGGCGCGGAATCCCCAGTCCGATTGGTCGAACCCCGTATCGGTCAGCGAGGTGACCAGGCGCACGTCATTATTGTTGCTCAGATGGCTGAAGCTGAAACGCGGCAGGTTGGGAAGGTCTACCGTCCAGTCGGCGTTCAGCTGCGAGAAATTGCTGTTGGAGCCGAACAGGCTGCCGGTGGTATCGAAGGCGCTCTTGCGATAAACCAGGTGGAAGGGGTAGCGGCTGACGGGTAGAAAGGCCAGCGAAACGCCGCCTCCCAGCAGGCCGCTGCCGTAATCGCCGCCCGACAGGGAAGTGGCGCCGCGCTGGGTGTTGAAATTGGTGTCAAACTGCAGCAGCTTGGGGTCTTTCAGAAAACCGCTCAGGTCGAGGCCGAAATCGCCGGCTACATCGCTATACGAGGAGGGTTCGCCCTGGCCATTGATCACCGGCGTGTAACCGGTGTTGAACACGTCCATGCCGACCGTACCCTTCATGTGCCAGCGCTCCGTCTCCTCGTAGCCGTACTGCGCCAGGCAGGGCAGAGCCCACAGCAGGAGCGCGATGGCCAGTATTCGGGTTGTGCTCGCCCACTTCATCACTGCCTCGCCGGACTTGCATATTCGAAAAGGGGGGAGAGGCTCAGGCCAAACAGCGCTACTGCGCCTCCCCCGAAGTTTTACTTGTGGCAATAGGTGCAGAAGGTCCCGCTGGACTGCGTCGGGAACGCCTGCGTCATGATGCCACTGGCGTTATGCGGATCGTGGCAAGTGGCGCACTGCATCTTGCCTTCAAACAGCGGGATTTCGCCTGCGCCGTCCACCGAGGTTGTGCTCGCCGGAACCAACAATCCAGCGGCATTGGCCAGGGCGGCGTTGTAGGTGAAGTTCACCGGGTGCTGTTGCGTCAGGTCCGTGACCGTCCGGTCTGACGGCATGAACACCGAGTTTTGCGTGCCACGAACTGCCGAATACCACGAGTCAATCGCGATTGTGCCGTCGTGGCAGGAGAGGCACAGGTTGCTGACCGTGGGCGTGCTCACTGAGCCCACGTCGGTGATGTCCGTGTTGTAGCCCGAAAAGCTCGAGCTGGTGTAGACCCCGTAGGTCGTCTTGCTCGACAACGTGTGGTTCCAGAGCAAGGGGCCGGCGGTGGCCGGGGCCGTCACATTGGAAAACTTGTGCGCAATGTGACAGTAGTTGCAGAGTGTGTAGGAACCGCCGCCTAATTCGGTCCGAAGATCATGCGGCCCGCCTACAATCGCACTCTTACCGACCTTGGCGAAGCCCATCGTGGCTGTCAGGGCCACAACGAGAACCACCAGGCCGAGTGCTTTTGCCGTTCTCATAAGACCTCCCGATAGAAATGAGTTGCACAACTCGCGTATCTACTGCATGCAGTACTGCGGTAAAACATCTGCCCGCACCTTTTGTGCGTAACAGAACCCATGTCAGTTCCCTCCCAGGAACTGGAAAATCTGCACCCGCGCGTTCAGGCTGTCGCTGACGTAGACCCGGTTGTTCCTGTCAATGTAGATATCAATGGGCAGGTTGAACTCGCCCGGGTTCTGCCCATAAGCGCCCACGAACATCAGCACCTTGCCGTCAGGAGTGAAGATCTGGAAATTGTTGAAGGCGGCGTCCACCACCCACAGGTGGCCTTCCTTGTCATAAGCCACGCCCTTGGGGCGCACAAATTCGCCCGGCCGCGTGCCCTGCCGCCCGATGCGGCGCACGAACTTTCCTTCGGGGGAGAATACTTCCACGGAGCAGCTGCCCGTGTCGCTAACCGCGACGCTGCCGTCCGGCGCTACCGCGACCGCGATGGGGAAGTTGAATTCGCCCTTCTTGTCGCCGCGCTTGCCAACCTTGTTCTCCAGTTGCAGCGTATCCAGGTTGAAGACCAGCACCTGGTGCAAGCGGGAATCCACCACCAGCAGCCGGCGGCGGCTCTCGTCCAGCGCCATGTAGGTGGGGTTCTTGAGGCCCGACTCCGCTCCGATGGTGCCTTGCAAGTGGGCGTCGGGCCCGAACTTGAAGACCATGTGCATTTGCGCGTCGGCCACGTAGAAGTTGTCCTTGGAATCCACCACCACGCCCAGCGGGGTGCGGAACTGCAGACCGCGGTCGCCGTTTACCCGCGTGACCTGGTGTTTTTCCTTGTCCAGGATGTAGAGCATGGCGCGCTGGCTGGAAACCACGTAGACACGGCCTTTGCTGTCGGTGGCCACGCCCGCCGCCTTCTCGAACATTTCCACCACGTTGGGGTCGCCATTCCCCACCATCTTGTCCACCCAGGAGCGTTTTTTCCGGGGCTCGATGTCGTAATTGCTGGAATACGCGGTCAGGAATTTCACCCGCGGCTTGTCCGGGGGCAGCGGCCACACCAGGTTGGTGGGCGCGGCTTGCGCCTTGTCACCTTTCTTGTTGCCGGCCGGCGCCGGGGGCGCTGCGGCCAGCAGAAGAATCACCGCCGCCATACCGAAGATGAGCGTGATGTGCTTGCGTGGGGTCATTGCTTGTCCGGTCCGTTCTTGGGCGCCGCCGGCTGTTCCTGCGCCTGGCGCCGTTGTTTGTCCTCGAAATTCTTCTGATTCTGCTGCTCGGCGGTGCCGTACTTCTTCAAGTTCTCCGCCCGCCGCTGCGCCTCGTAAGCCTGGTGGCAGGCGTTGCAGATGTCGCCGTTCTTTTCGTTCTTAGCGGTGCGAATCAGGGACTGCTGGCTGGAGGCGTGCTGTTCGTGGCAACTCATGCAGGAAATCTTCTGCGCCCGGTTGGTGGGGTCAGCCATGCCGCTTACCGGATGGCTGGCGAACGGGTGGCCAATCTGCGCTTTGTCGTTGGGCAGGATCTTGGGAATCCCCTCGAACTCCTGCGCCGAAATTTCCTGGGAGGCGAACAGTTCCACCTTGTCGCCCGTCACCCTGCGATCCGCGTGGCATGCCAGGCAGAGGGCGTTGCCTTCGGCCCTCGTCTGCTTGGGGAAGTCGCTGCTGTGAGGCGAGTGGCAGGTAACGCATTGCCCTTTCCCGTAGGGCTGGTGCAGAACCTCTTCTTTGCTCTTCTCGTGGCAGGTGAAGCACAACTCGTTCTTGGGCGCGACCAGTTCTACCGTGGTGGTGGTGCCGTCGCTCTTGACGTTGTGGCAGGTGCTGCAGCCCATGGCAATGGCGGAATGCACCGCCTTGCCCTTGGTTTTGTCTTCATGGCACTCCAGGCAGTTCTTGTCCTGTACGTCCTTGGGCAGGGGCACCGGATGTTCGGCGGCGGCCCCAGGCAAGCCCCATGCCACAACCAGCAGGAGGAGGAACATTACGCGTTTGCCGGTCAGCTTCACTTCACCCTCCAACCGCTATTCAGCACGCGCCTGGCCGCAGCGGCGGAGCCGCAGGCGAGGGTGGCCGGCTGCTTGTAAGTTGCTGAGTCGGCAGTGGATTTATCGGCGCTACTGAAAAACGGGAAGATGTGGCCGGAGGGATTGGCTTCCCCGGATGGGCCATCTCCCACAGCGGGACACGTGAAATGCCCCAACCATGGTTTTGGGCAGAAAAAGACGGCCAAGAGACACCTCCAGTTGTCCCAAATCGGAACTGTTCCGGTTTGGAACCATGCTCCCCCGCCTTAGCCTTCCGCCCATAGGACTCACGTCACAGGCGGCTGTGACCAACGGCAGTTTCCCCGCCACTTTCTTCTTCCCGGCCCGGCCCAAATGCGCGAAATCCCCGCGCTTTAAGCCGCGGCTGTGTGATATGGCCCACCCGCGCGGCCCTCCGGGTTCCGCCCCCACTCCGCTAAGTCGCTTCTTTACAGGTTGTTGCTCCTTCCCCTGGCTGTGGCTCCCCGCGTGCTCCTTCGAATCATGGAAAGGAAGGGTATATGGCGGGACAGACTCGCTCCAGCAGACGCCGAATCTGGCAAACCCTCAGCGCGGTGCGCACCGGCATCTTCTTGCTCATCCTGGTGGTGATCGCCTCCGCCGCCGGCACTTTTATCCTGCAGCGGCCCACCACCGACGCCGACGCTCTGCGGCGCGCCTACTCGCCGCAAACGCTGGCCTGGCTCGACCGCCTGGGCCTGACCGACGTGTTTCACGCCTGGTGGTTCGCCCTGCTCATGGGCCTGCTGTGCCTGACCATCGTGGCCGCCTCCATCGAGCGCTTCCCCAACGTATGGCGCTTCTACGCGCGCCCCTATCGCCGTGCCGACTCACATTTCCGCTCCGCGCTGCCGTTGCAGAAACAGATTCCGGTGCGTGACCCGGAGCAGGCGCTGGCCGCGGCGCATCGCGCTTTCCAGAAGCAGCGCCTGCATCCCCAGCACATCGTGGAAGACAACCAGGTTTCGCTTTATGCCGAACGCAACCGCTTCTCGCTGCTGTCGGTGTACATCGTTCATGCCAGCTTGTTGCTGATTTTTCTGGGCGGCATCGTAGACGCGTTGTGGGGCTACCGCGGCTTCCTGGCGCTCACCAACGCCCAGCAGGCCAGCCAGATTCAGTTGCAGAACGGCGCCACCCGCGCGCTGCCCTTTACCATCCGCTGCGACGGCGCCGGCCAGGAGAATTATTCTGACGGCACCCCCAAGCGCTGGTGGTCCAACCTGGTGGTGCTGCAGGACGGGCGCGAGGCCGAGCGCAAGCAGATTGTGGTCAATGACCCGCTGGTTTACGGCGGCATCCGCGTTTACCAGTCCAGCTACGGCTCCACCGGGCAGTTGGATAAAGTCATGCTGACGGCCACTCCCGCCAAAGGCTCGGGCGCGGCGCGCGACATCTCTCTGAGCCTGGACCAGAAGGCGCAGCTTGATCCGCAAACTTCGGTGCGCCTGGCGCGCTTCATCCCTGATTTCGTAATTCAGGACAACCAGATTTATGCCCGCTCCAATCAGCCGGACA
>DATGGJ010000331.1:0-10037 GCA_035308585.1 Terriglobales bacterium | reverse complement strand
GCTACAGGGGAAACTTTGCCGAGTCAAAAGGAAATCGCCCGCCGTTACGCCACGCTGCGCTCCGCCATGCAGGCTGAGGGCCTGGAGGCGCTTATCGTTTGCGGCAACCAGTACGCCGGCTTTGAGGGCGCTGTGCTCTACACCTCCGGCTTCGAAATCGTGCACCGCTACGTTTATGTCCTGCTGCCGCTGAAGGGCGAGCCCACGCTGGTGTTTCCGGCGGAGGCCCGCTGGATCGGCGACAAGGCCAAGCCCTGGGTGCGCGACCAGGTGTGGCCAGCCGTGCCCGGGCAGTGGTTGCGCGAGCGCGCGGAGGATCACGGCTGGAAGCGCGTGGGCGTCTATGGCATGAACTTCATCATGGCGGTGCGCGATTACCGCGAGCTGGCGCAGGGGCCATTCGAGCTGGTCCCGTTCGATTTTCAGTTCGACATGGCGCGGGCGGTCAAAAGCGAAGAAGAGCTGGCGGAAGTGCGCGACGCCATGGACATCATCCTCGACGGCTTCTGGGCGCTGGTAGAAGCCTACCGGCCGGGAAAGACCGAGGCCGAGATCATGGCGCCGGCAGTGGAACGCTTTTTCGCCCGCGGCGCCGGGCCGCGCATGATGAACATCCTGCTCTCCGGAGAGCATGGCGAAGCGGAAGCGTCGTTTAAGGTGCCCGGGCACCGGATGGTTCGCGCTGATGACCTGCTGCTCTACTCATTGGAGATCACGGGGGCGGGCGGCTACTGGGTGGAGTTTTCGCGGGCGCTCATCAGCGGCCAGCCCAGCCCGCGCACGCAGGCCATGGCCGATGCTTACCCTGAGGCGCTGGAGGCTGCACGCAAGCTGATGCGCGATGGCGAGCTGGCCAGCACTGTGCATCGCGCCGTGGCGGATACGTTCGCGCGGCACGGCTTCGCGCTGGGCCACCTTTCCGGGCATTCCATCGGAGCGACCATGATCGAGCACCCGGCTATCGGCGCCAAGGCTGAGGTTCCGTTGCGCGAAAACATGATTTTCTCACTGCATCCGCAGGTGGTGGATAAAGACGGCAAGGTTTGCCTGTACACACAGGACACCTACCGCATCGGCAAGACCGAGGGCGAGTGCCTGGCGGATGTGCCGTGGAAGTTCTTTTCTGGCAAGGAGACAAGGGCTTCAACGGCGACGAAGTAGCTGGTAGCTAGTAGCTGGTAGTTGGATAAAACCAGCAGCCCACTAACTACTAACTACCAGCTGCCAACTACCTCTGAGAAGAACTGAGAACTGGGAAGGGCATGAAAATCTGCATTGTTGGTTGCGGCGCGGTGGGCAGCCTGTTTGCCGCGCACCTGGCGCGCTCCGGCCAGCACGAGGTCTGGGCATACGATGTGTGGAAGCCACACGTGGAGGCCATCCGCCGGAGCGGCCTGCGTCTTTCCGGGGCGGCGGATTTCACCGCCCGGTTGAACGCCACCAGCGATGCGGCTGAGATTCCGCGCTGCGACTACGGGATTGTCGCCACCAAGAGCATCCATACGCGCTCCGCCATCGCTCAGGCGGCGCGCGTTTTCGACGAGAACAGCGCGGTGTGCTCGGTGCAGAACGGCGTGGGCAACGAGGAGATCATCGCCGAGCACGTCAAGTACGTGATCCGCGGCACCACCTTTCCGGCCGGCCACCCGATTGAGCCCGGCCACATTGGCTACGACATTAAGGGCGACACCTGGATCGGGCCCTTCGAGCCCACGAATACGCCCCTGCAGCGGGTGGAAGAACTGGCGGCCATGCTCACGAGTTCGGGCATGAACACCATCCCACTCAAGGACGCGCGCGGCGCGCAGTGGACCAAGCTGATTTTTAACGCCTCCACCAATCCCGTGGGCGCTCTCACCCTGCTGCACCACGGCGCAGCCACGTTTCTGCCGCCCACGGGCCAGCTCTTCAAAGATCTGATCGAGGAAGGCAAGGCGGTAGCCAAGGCGCTGGGCATTACCCTGCACGGAGAACCCTGGGAGCTGGTGATGAAAGGCGCCAACGCGCCCGGCAGGCACAAGGCCAGCATGCTGCAGGATGTTCTGGCCAGGCGGCAGACGGAAGTGGATTTCATGAACGGCGCCATCGTGCGGTGGGGCGAGAAGACGGGCGTGCCCACGCCGCTGAATAAAGCCATGTGGGCGCTGATCAAGGGCCTGGAGCGGTCGTGGGAAGAGGAGCGGGAAGCAGGGGTCAGGAGTCAGTAGTCAGGAGTCAGCGGCGGCGGGCGGGGGCGCCCGCGCCAGAAAGCCGTCAAGTGCTCGAAGGCGTCATTCGGCGCATAAATCATTGCCGCCCAGCCGCAAAGTCTTGCGGGAGAATTGTCCGGAATATGCCGTCTGAATTGCTATTCTGAATGTAGAGGTAAGAGGGACATGAGCGTTCCATTTCGCATTGGAGTGCTGCAGTTGAGCATGGAGCCGCTGGAGGAAACGGTGGGCATGGCCAAGGCCTGCGAAGCGGCGGGTTTTGACGCCTTCTGGCTGGCCGAAGCCTATCCTTGGTGGCGCAAGCACTCCATGGAGGCGCGCTCTTCGACGGGGGTGACCGCCATCCTGGCCCGCGAAACCAGGCACATTCCCATCGGCTGGGGCATCATATCGCCCTACACGCGGCACCCGGTGCAGATCGCCATGGAAGCGCGAGTGATGCAGGAGGCCGCGGGGGAGGGCCGGTTTCTGCTCGGCCTGGGCGCGTCCAAAATTTTCATGAAGGAAATCGGCGAAGGCGAAAAAGGCAAAGAGGCTTCGCCGGCGGTGGTGATGCGGGAAAGCATCGAGATCATCAAAGCGGTGCTGGCGGGCAAGGCGCTGGACTACCAGGGCAAGGCCTTCACCGCCATGGTGCCGCCGCTGCAGGAGGACGCGGAAACGCCGCGCTGGATGCCGCCCACCTTCATTGGGGCCACCGGGCCGGTGCTGCAGCGCCTGGCGGGCACGCATTATGACGGCCTGCTCACCGCCAGCATCACCACGCCGGGATTTGTGCGCTACTCGCGCCAGAACCTGGACGAGGGCGCGAAAAAGGTGGGACGGGATCCGGAGACGCTGGAACTGGGCTCGGTGGTGGTGGGCAGCATCGGCAAAGACCGGCAGAAGGGGCGCGACGGCGCGCGCGAGATGGCGGCCATGTACCTGGCCAACAAGGTGCAGAACATTCGCGGCTCCGCCGACATGATCCTGCAGAAGGCGGGGCTGACGTTTGACGAAATTCAGCCCATTGCCGACGCCATGGAGCGCTGGGGCCGCACGGCCGCGGCCCGGGCGGTGACCGACGACATTCTGCGCAAGGTATGCCCGATCGCGGGGACGCCGGAAGATTGCATTGCGGCCATCGAACGATACCGCGAGGCGGGATGCACGCACATTCTGCTGGAAGTTTGGGGCGAGAACCGCGAAGCCCAGGCCAAGCTGTTCGGCGAAGCCGTGTTGCCGCACTTCAAGGGCGTGGCCGCGGCCAGCAGGGAATAACTCGCACGCAGGCGCAGAGGCACGGCAGCCACAATCAAATCTTGGATTGGCCGGGCCGATAGAGGTTCGCGTGCGGTGAAACGCAAGGTCCTTCGACTCGCGCTCGTTTCGCTGTGCTCAAGTTGCGCTCGCTTAGGATGACATTTTCATTTTCGCAGCCGCGGCGGTGCCGGCGACGATTTGGCGGAATTCGGCATCGGTGAGCAGACCGCGCTTCCCAATGGCGCGCTTTTTCACCTCGGCCAGAATGGCGGAGCGGGCTTCGGGGGGAATTTCCAGTCCCAGCTCGCGGGCCTTCAGGTCAATGCTGTCCAAACCGCTTTTCTTGCCCAGCACAATGCGGCGGGCGGCGCCGACCAAGTCGGCAGAGTAGGGCTCAATCGCTTCCGGTATGTGGAATTGGCTGGCCACGGCGCCGCTCTCACGGGTGAACAGGTTTTCGCCCACCAGCGGCTTCCAGGCTTCCAGTTGATAGCCGGCGGCGCGGCACACGGCTTCGGATACTTCGCGAACTTTACCCAGGTTCATGGCTACGGGAACCTCGTAGAGGCAGCGCAGGGCCAGGGCAATTTCGCAGATGTCGGCGTTGCCGGCGCGCTCGCCCATGCCGTTGATGGTGCCTTGAACCCAGGTGGCGCCGCCGCGCACGGCGGCAATGGCCGAAGCCGTTCCCAGGCCGAAGTCGTTGTGCCCGTGCCAGTGCACGGGAACTTCGGGACCGGCCCAGCGGCAAACCTCGCGGGTAAGAAATTCGGCGGCTTCGGGGCCGCAAGCGCCGATGGTATCCACCACCACCAGTTCGGCGGCGCCGGCTTCAAGCGCGGCCAAGTACGCCTGCTGGAGAAATTCGAGGCCAGTACGGGTGCCGTCCACGGCGAAGAAGGCGACGGTAATGCCGTTCTGTTTGGCGAAGCCGATGGCCTCGCGCACCCGGCGCAGCACTTCGTCGCGGGAGATGCCGTAAGCCTTGAGCTTGATGTCGCTGGTAGGCGCCTCGATGATGGTGGCGCGCACGCCCAGGCGCACCAGCTCCTCCAGGTCAGCCTTGACGGCGCGGGAGAAGCCCCAGAGCTCGGCCTTTAAGTTGGCCTGGGCCATCAGGCGGATGGCTTCCGCGTCATCGGCGGAAACGCGCGGGAAGCCAGCCTCGATTCGACTCACGCCCAGTTGGTCGAGCTTGCGGGCAATCTCCAGCTTCTGCTGGGGCGAGAGCACCACGCCCACGGTCTGCTCGCCGTCGCGCAAGGTGGTGTCGTAGAAGCGAATAGGCTGCGGGCAGGCGAAGACATCGCGAATTTCCGGGCGGGCGTTGAGTTCGCTGACCCAGACCAGGTTGTGCAGGTTGTTTTCAGGCATAGGTCAGGCGCTTTCGCGGATGGCCATGGCGGGCTTGCGGCCGTAGGCCTCTTCCCAGGAGATAACCGGATTGCGGAGGACGCCGATGCGCTCGATCTCGCACTCCATGACGTCGCCGGGCTTAAGGTACCAGGCCTTGGGGTCGCCGCTGAAGGCGGCGACGCCGGAAACGGTACCGGTGGAGAGCACGTCGCCCGCGCTGTAGCCCATGGCGGAATAGTGGGCGACGATTTCCGGAATTTTGACCGACATTTTGCCGGAATGCGAAACCTGGCGGCGCTCGCCGTTCACGCGCAGCTCCATAGCGAGGTTGTGCGGGTCGGGGATTTCATCGGCGGTCACGATGTGCGGCCCCAGGGGGCAGAAGCTGTCAATGGCCTTGCAGTAGCTGAAGACGCCCGACTTCATCTCCTCGCGCTGAATATCGCGAGCGGTGATGTCGTTGAAGATGACGTAGCCGCCGATGTAGTCCTTGGCTTCCGCGGCGGTGAAGTGCTTGCCCGGTTTTTTGAGCACCACCGCCAGTTCCAGTTCGTAGTCCAGTTCCTGGGTGAGGTGCTCAGGGTAGATGACCGGCTCGTCTGGACCGATGATGGCATCCACGTTCTGGAAGAAGACGATCCAGGGGCGCACGGGGTGGGAGAATTTGGCGCGCACGGCCTCTTCATGGTGCTCGCGGAAGTTGCCGGCGGTGTGGAAAAACTTTTTGGGGATGATGGGCGCCTTGAGTTTTACCTCATCGCGCCGGTAGATGACCGGCTCGCCATTGACGCCGCGCACCTCGCCGGAGAGAGTGAGGGCATGGTCGAGGGATTTGCGCGCCGCTTCCAGGCCGGTATCGCCGCCGGCGAACAGTTCGCGCATGTTGGGTGGAACCAGAGCGCGAGCCAGGCGGACGTAAGCGGCTTCGCCTTCAGAATCGCGCAGGTAAAGAGCGCAGGCGGAGTTGAGGTCAACAATATTGCCGTCCGGACTGAGGGCGCCGGTGCGGCTTTCACCCCATCCGGTTTGAAAGGTGAGGAGTTTCATAGGGCAAGGGTACGGCAAGAGTTTAGTGACTGCGCGCTGGACTTGTCCACCGACTCGGCGTCGGGGCCGGTATGGGGCCTCAAAAAAGCAGGCCCTGTTCAACGAGGGGAGGGCGTCCAGGGCGGGCAAGCATTCGCTTGCGGCGATGAATAGAATGATTGTGTTTTCGGAGCGGCACAATACAATTTCGCGGCAGGGTTCTCAAGCATTTCGAATCTTTACTTTTGGTTGTGTTTTTCCCGGCGGCAAAACGGCCGGCTCGGCTACAATGTGTCTACGGTTGATCCCTCTAACCTGCTGATTCGCTGATAGCGAGGCAAATACGCGCCGGGGGAATGCCCCGGTAATGGTGCAAATGCAAAAGACGGAACTTCCCCAAGGAGCTGTGTGTGCGCCGGTTTGGCGGCCGGCAACCGATTGCGCCATGACCCGGATGGCGCAGGTGGCGGCATGATCGGCGGCATTGATATTGGCGGCACCAAGATAGCCGCGGCCGCGGTTGCTTCCGACGGCCGCATTGTTTCCCGCGCCGAGTGCGCCACCAATCCGACCCAAGGATTCGAAAGCGGCGTGCAGCGCATTATGGGCCTGCTGCAGGAGTGCGCGCGCGCCGCCGGGGGCAGGTTCAAGGGCATCGGGGTGGGCAGCACCGGCCCCATTGACCCGCAGACGGGGGTTTTCGGCACGGTGGACAACCTGCCGGGCTGGAAGGGGTTCAACCTGAAACAGCCGCTGGAACGGGAGTTTGGCGTGCCGGTGGCGATCGAAAACGATGCCGATGCGGCGGCGCTGGGGGAGGCGGCATGGGGCGCCGGACGGGGCAAACGCCGTTTCATTTACGTGACCGTCAGCACCGGCATTGGTGGCGGAATTGTCTTTGACGGCGAACTCTACCGCGGCGTGGACCACTCGCATCCGGAACTGGGGCACATGGTGGTGGAGGCATCCGGCCCGCGGTGTTATTGCGGAGCGCATGGCTGTTGGGAATGGATGGCGGCGGGGCCGGCCATGGTGACCTGGGTGCGGGAGAATGCGCCGGCGGGGGCCGATCTGCCCGCCGAGCTCAGCGCCAAGGAAGTTTGCCGCCGCGCAGAGCAGGGGGATGCGCTGGCCCGAAAGGCGGTGGAGCGGGAAGCCTACTACCTGGGAGTAGGGCTGGCTAATCTGGTGACCATGTATTGTCCCGACGCCATCGCGTTGGGGGGAGGGGTGATGGGCAGCGCTCACCTGTTCCTGGACCGGGCGCGCGAGGTAGTGCGCACCAGTTGCACCCTGGTTCCGGCGGAGAAAACAGAAATCCTGCTGGCGCGCATGGGAGCGGACGCGGGGGTGGCAGGAGCGGCGCTCGCCTGGCACAACCGCTTCGAGAAACAGAAGAAATCATGACCACCAAGGAAGGCATCGGAAAGGAAACTGTCTTCCGGCCCAAGGTTATTGAGGGTCGCTATTTCCACGATCTGCTGGGCCAGCCGCAAGCTTTGCAGGACACGCTGGCGGCGCTGAAAGTTTCAGACAAACTGCGCCGCCTGACGCCGGTGGAGGGCAAATACCGGCGGGTGGTGCTGACCGGCATGGGCGCGTCTCTGAACGCGTTGCAGCCGCTATACCTTTCCCTGCTGGCATGCGGGACCAGCGCGCTGCTGGTGGAAACTTCCGAGCTCATTCATTTTCTGCCCCGCCTGCTGGATGAGGGCACGCTGGTGATTGCGGTCTCGCAATCGGGCAAGAGCGCGGAGACGGTGCGCCTGCTGGACCTGCCGGGGCGCAAGTCGGCGGTGATTGGCGTAACCAACGTGGCCGATTCGCCTCTGGCGGAGCGCGCCGATGCCAGCCTGGTGACCCGCGCCGGGTCCGAGTATTCCGTATCCTGCAAGACCTACGTGGCAGCGATAGCGGCGCTGGCATGGCTGGGCGACCTGCTTTGCGGCGGGCAAGCGGGCAACGCGAGTGCCGCGCTGGAGCAGGCGCCGGGGCTGGTTCGCGATTACCTGAGCCGCTGGCGGAACCACGTAGACGCCCTGATGCGCGAACTGGAGGGGGTGCGGGATCTGTTCTTTCTGGGGCGCGGCAGTTCACTGGCGGCGGCCATGGACAGCGGCCTGACCATCAAGGAGTCCACGCGCTTTCATTCTGAAGGCATGAGCAGCGCGGCCTTTCGCCACGGGCCGTTCGAACTGGTGGGGCCGCAGATTTTTGCGCTGGTGTACGCCGGCGATCCGCAGGTGGAGCGGCTCAATCGCGGGCTGGTGGATGACATTCGCCGGGCCGGAGGCCGAGCCTTTCTGTGCGGACCGCACTCCGACCTGGAGGCGCTGCGTCTGCCCGCAGTAGCGCCGGCTCTGCGCCCCATTCTGGAAATTCTGCCCGCGCAGATGATCTCTCTGGCCCTGGCCGCTCTCACCGGCGTGGAAGCGGGCAAATTCCGCAAGGCGACCAAGGTGACGGAGAAGGAATGATGCCCAGTACCGAGGGCGCAGCTCAGTGCGAGTGGCGACTGAGAAGCTATCTCATAATGAACCAGGCGCATAAACGTCGGTCTCCCTCAGGGGCTGAAGCCCAATATTTATGCGATTCTGGACGGCGCGGCTGAAGCCACTCCCTTTCGAAACCGCTTTATGAGATAGGTTCTGACTGCTGAGTGCTGGTCCTCACACCCGCAGTGTCCACAGGTCACAGTGAGATGCGACCTTATCCATCTAAGATTTCAGTTGACGGGAGACTGTCATTCAAGACGAGGGATGAACATGTCATTTTCCTACATGGTGCTGGGAGCGGGACGGCAGGGAATTGCGGCGGCTTACGATCTGGCGAAATTCGGCGATGCCAGTCGAGTGACGCTGGCGGACGTGAATGCGGAAGAGGCGAACCGAGCCGCGGCAGAAGTGAACCTGCTGCTGGGACGAAAAGCCGCTGAGGCCATGGTTCTGGATGCGCGCGATGAGGCGGCAGTGCGCCGCGCGCTAAAAGGTTACGACGTGGCCCTGAGCGCTGTGCCCTACTTTTTTAACCTGGCCCTGACGCGCGCGGCCATTGCCAGCGGGGTGTCGTTCTGCGATCTGGGCGGCAACACCGAGATTGTGCGTCAGCAGCACGCCCTGGACGGAAAAGCGCGAAGCGCGGGCGTGCGCGTGATTCCGGACTGCGGCATGGGACCGGGCATGGGCAACACACTCGCCGTCTATGCCATGAGCCTGCTGGACAAGGCCGAGCACGTTTACATCTGCGACGGCGGCCTGCCCCAGCATCCTTCGCCGCCCTGGAACTATCAGCTCACCTTCAACATTGAAGGCCTGACCAACGAATATTATGGCGGCATGACGGTGCTGCGCGGGGGCAAGCTGACGCACATCCCCTGCTTCACCGAACTGGAGATGGTGGAGGTGCCGCCGCTGGGAGAACTGGAGTGCTTTTTCATAGCGGGCGGCGCTTCCACCGCGCCCTGGACGTTTGCCGGCAAGCTGCAGACGTATGAGCTGAAGGTATTGCGCTATCCCGGTAATTTTGCGCAACTGAAGGCGTTCTCCGACCTGGGACTTTTCGAAATCGCGCCGGTGGAGGTTGACGGCGCGGAGGTGGTGCCGCGGCACGTTTTCCACGCACTGTTTGAGCCGCAAGTGCAGGCGGAGGTGATTAAGGACGTGTGCATCGTCCGCGTGCGCGCGGTGGGCAAGAAGGACGGAGCGCCGGCGGAAGCTACGGTCGAGGTGGTTGACTACTACGACGAGACCACGGGATTTTCCGCCATGCAGCGCACCACTGGCTGGCACCTTTCCATCGTGGCGGCCATGATGGCGCGAGAGGAAACTCCGGTGGGCGCCTTGCCCGTGGAACTAGCTGTAGGCGGCGAAGCTTTTGTGCGCGAGGCGCGTAAGCGCGGCTTCCGCATCCGGGAGTCCATCGCCGAAAGCGCCAGCGCCGAGATGCTGGCGAGCATGGCCGACTGAGTAAGGTTGGACGGCGCTTTTAGCTCCCGTCCGCCGGTCACAGATCGAGTTACCCGAAGCCGTCCGCGAGGGCGGCTTTTTTATTTCCAAGGAGCGCTATGTCCAGGCAAGAAGTGCGGGTGGGCAGTTTACGGGCAGAAGGCGCAAGCCAGCCACTACATAAACCGGCACTGGACATTGAAATCCGGCGCGAGACCTACACCGGCAAGTCCACCACGGGGCGGCTGTTTCTAAACGG
>DATGGJ010000330.1:0-2174 GCA_035308585.1 Terriglobales bacterium | reverse complement strand
GCTACCTGCGCCTGCCAGCCTTCGCCCCCATGATTGGCGATGTACAAGGCCAACTCCAGCCGGCTCCACACTCCCAGCTTGTCGAAAATCACCCGCAGATAGTTCTTTACCACCTGCTCGGTGGTGCCGATGTTTTGCCCGATTTCCCGGTTGGTCATACCTTCCCAAACCAGCGCGGCTACTTCAATTTCCCTTGGGGTTAACCGATTGCGTGGTTGCATTGTGTTTGCTCCCGCCACATGAGGGCTGTGGCCAGTTTGACCCGCTTGCGTCCGCCTTCAATACCCGCGCGCTGAAACAGCGAACGCAGGTGCTGCTTGACGGTACGCGGGCTGATGTTCAGTTCGCTGGCAATCTCCTTGTTGCTGCAGCCTTCCAGCAGCAGGTGCAGGATTTGCCCATCCCGTTGCGTGACTTTGAATTGCTTTAACTCCACCATAATGAGCTTCCTTCGCGAAGCGGATTCGCTTTGTCTTCGCTACGACTGCCGTACCGTGGAGCAAGTCGTCCTCCAAGCGAAAAACTCCAGCCCATCCTTCCCTCTACCTCGTTGTCCTTGCTCCAGTTGCGCCGCTTAACCCAAAAATCTGCGAGCCACCCGCCGGGCCTTTGAGCATGGGCTCGTTTCCCGAAACGGGCAGCCCTCGCCTGGAATCAATGCCCTGTTACGGGCCGCCCTTCCCGTTTTTGCCCGGCAACATCCGGGATCATGGGGCCGGCGCTGTCAATCTCACCCTTTTTGTCGGAAGACCGCCCTATGGGATAGCGTGGAATGTGGGAGGAGTGTTAGCCATGCGATGCTTCAGAGTTCCGCTGCTGCCGGTGCTGTTGCTGGCCGCCGCCTGGTCGGGCGAGCAAACCCTCAAGCCGGTGGCCACCATCAGCCTGCCCGGCCCGCCGGGAAAGCGCTTCGATTATCTGACCATCGATTACCCGGACCACTACTTGCTCTCCGCCCATTTGGGCGCCGGCATCCTCTACGTGATTGACCTGCGCAGCAACCGCCTGGTCAAGGCCATTCCCGATGTGCCCGGGGTGGAAGGTGTGGAGTACGTGCCCGAGTTGCACAAGGTGTACACCTCGGACTGGTTGGAGAACAAAATCGGGGTTATTGACCTGCGCCAGTTCAGGGTGCTGAAGAAGATCCCCACCCGCGAAAAGCCCGACGGCAGCGCCTACGCCCCGCCCTTTCACAAGCTCTACGTTTCTGATGAGCGCGGCAAAACCGAAGCCGTCATTGATGTGCGCACGGACACGGTGGTCAAAAACCTCTCCTTCAACAGCGAAACCGGCATGCCGCAATACGATCCCGTGGCCCGCAAAGTGTACGTGAATTTACAGGACCAGAACATTTTCGCCGTCATTGACCCGCGGACCGACCAGGTGGTGGTCCGCTACGCTGTGGGCCGCTGCCGGGGCAATCACGGCATGGCCCTGGACGTGGAGCACCGCCGCGCCTTTCTCTCCTGCGAAGACAACAACCTGATGACCGTCTTCGACCTGGAGAAGCACACGCCCATCGCCTACCTGCCGCTGGCCGAGGGCGGCGACGTCATCAAGTATGATCCCGGCCTGCGCCGCATCTACGAGGCCTGCTACAGCGGCGCCATTTCCGTATTCCAGGAAAAGGACGCCAATCACTTCCGCAAGCTGGAAAACTTTCCCGTGCAGAAAAAAGTCCACAGCCTGGCCGTGGATACCGAAACCCACCGTGTGTACGCGCCCGAGCAGGAAGAAAACGGCAAGCCGGTGGCCAAGATGGTGGTGTATGAAGCCGTGGCTGGTTCGCGCTAGTCCCGCTGCACTAGATTTTTTCAGGGAAAAGCATAAGAAACGTTAGTACAAGGCACAAAGGATCAACATTGCAAGCCGCCAGGAAAGCTCCCGACTATCGCTATAGCTGGGTAATGCAATTGGAAATGCTTCCCGGCCCTTTGTGGTGAAAGTTGTTTTGAATTGTCTTTCCCCGGCGTTCTCTGCGTCCTCAGTGGTTAGCAAAATTAGGTGCGCGCCCGGCTCACCCCTACGCGCTCTTCTTCGGCGGAGGCAGCGACGGAGGACGAAGCTGCCGTCTGCTTGCGCCCGAAGCGCAAAAAACGCGGCTCCTCGTTCCAGGCGCTGTGCAGCAGGAACACCGCCAGCAGCAGCATCTCCGGGGTTATGGGGTGCTGGTA
>DATGGJ010000329.1:0-3805 GCA_035308585.1 Terriglobales bacterium | reverse complement strand
CCGCACTATTACGGTGAAGGTCACCGCCCTGAACGAATCCGGGAAGGCCACCCAAAGCAAGGCCCGGCCAGTGGTCGGCATCTGGCAGGGAAACGCTGCCGCGGGTTCTCTGCCCGATGTATCGGTTACCTACTTCAACGGCGCGGAGACGGGCGCTACCGTGATGAACGCGCAGTTTCTGACCGGGGGCAATTTCAAGCTGGGCATTGCCGATTTTCGTGGGGACGGGCGGCCGGATTTCCGCTACCGGGGGCGAATCTTTTATGGCGACTCCGTCGCTCCGGCGCGGGTAGCGACACAAGCAGGCGCGGCTCTGACCGTTCGCGGCATCGGCCTGGATGCCGCCACCACCGCCAAAATCAACGGCAGCGATACAGCGGTGGTTGCCGCCTATTCCGACCGCATTGTGCTCAGCGCGCCCAACCTGGCTGACGGAGTCTACAACCTTGACCTGCAGGCGCCCGATGGCGCCAGCAGCAGTCTGATCAACGCCCTGACCTATGGCGCCGCCGCCGGCGACCAGATGGTGCTGCTGCAGGGCGCCGGCAATCCCGCCACTCCGGTGGGCGGAGAGGCCTCCAATCCCATTCGCGTGCGCGTGCTCCAGGCCGATGGCATTACCCCCGTGGCGGGCGCGACTGTCAATTTCAGCGCCAGTCCGGCCCAGGTTCTTTTTTCCAGTTGCGGCGCCAAAACCTGCGCCATCCTGACCGACGAACAGGGGGAGGCGGGCTCGCGCATGGTTCCAGCCGCTTCGGGCACCTTCACGGTCACGGCCGCGATTTCTCCCTCAGCCTACGTTCACGCCACTCTGACGGGAGCTTCATCAGCTCTCGACATTGCGGCGATGTCGCCCTCCGCCTGGGTGGCGGAGGCCGGCAGCGCCAGCCTTCCCCTCACCGTGCGCGTGCTGTCCATCGGCCAGCCAGTCGCCGGCCGTTCCGTGCGGTACCAGGTTACCCAGGGCAGCGCCAGCCTGAGCTCGAACACGGCGCTGAGCGATGCCGCCGGATACGCCACCGTCAATTTGATTTTGGCTTCATTGGCGGCTGAGGTTCACGCCAGCGCCTGCGTTATGCCGGGAGCTACTCCGTGCAGCAATTTTTACATTTATAAAGTACCGGCAAGCCAGCTCAGGGTGCAGGCGGTCTCCGGCGAGCAGCAGATCATCAATACCGCACAGAGCTTCTTAGCGCTGCGCCTGCAAGTGACCGATTCGGCTTCGCCGCCCAATCCGGTGCAGGCGGCGCCGGTCACGGTACTCTCGGCGGTGTTGCGCTGGCAGGCGCCTCCGGTTTCAACGGGAGGGAACCCGCCACCGCCAACCGCTCCGGTGGTGCTCAGTTCGGCGCAGAGTGTGCTTTATTCCGGTTCCAGCGGGTTGGTTTCCATTCTGCCCGCGGCGGCTGACCGCTTTGGCGCGGTGGTGGTAAGGATGATTGCCTGGGCGGGAAGCGGACTTCCGCTGCAATTAGAAGTGCAACGCCTGTGGGCCCCTCCGGGCTGGGTCGGTTCCAGCCAGGCGGAGAACGCAGCCGCGTTGTATCAACGCCGCCAGCGCCGGTTTATTTCTTCACCCAGGTATCTACCCACTGATTGACCGTCTTGTACCAGAGCCGGCTGTTCTGCGGCTTCAGCACCCAGTGGCCTTCGTCTGGGAAATAGAGCATCTTGGAAGGCACTCCCAGGCGCTGCAACGTGGTGAAAAGCTGCAAACCTTCCGAAAGGTCCAGGCGGTAATCCAGTTGGCCGTGCACCACCAGCGTTGGAGTCTTGAAGTTGGCGGCGAACAGGTGCGGCGACCAGCGGCGGTACATGAGGCGGTTGGTCCAGGGTGTGCCTTTGAACTCCCACTCCGGGAACCACAGCTCCTCGGTGGTGCCGTACGCCGATTCGGTATTGAACATGCCATCGTGGGAAACCAGGCACTTGAAGCGGGTAGTGTGGCCCAGAATCCAGTTGACCATGTAGCCCCCGTAGCTGGCGCCCAGCGCGCATTCGCGGTCCTTGTCTACAAAGGGATAACGGCGCTCCACATAATCCAGGCCACGCATCAGGTCCACGTACGGACGACCGCCCCAGTCGCCGTTGATCTGGTCAATGAATCGCTGCCCATAGCCGGTGGAGCCGCGCGGGTTGATCATAACCACCACGTAGCCGTCGGCGGCGAACAACTCCGGATTCCAGCGATAGCTCCAGGCATCATCCCAGGCGCCCTGCGGCCCGCCGTGAATGAGGAACTTCATGGGATATTTTTTGCGGGAATCGAAGCCGGGCGGCTTGAGCAGGAAGCCCTCCACCCGGGTCTTCTCCGCGCCTGTAAACCAGAAATGCTGCAGGGGCGGCATTTCGACCTGAGATAACGCGGAATCGTTCAGATGGGTGAGTTGCCGAGTTGAACGAAGATGGGAGGTATCGGTAAGGTCTGCAGCATAAATTTCATTGGGCGCGCGCACTGACGTGCGTGTGAAAACTAAAGTGTTGCCATTTGGAGTGACAGTAAGATCGTCGTTTGTATGTCGTTCCAGTTGGCGAACGCTCCCGGCATTTACCGACACCACATAGATGGGCTGCTCGCCCGTGTTTTCCGCAACGAAGTAAATGGATTTCGAATCCGGCGCCCACACAAAGCTGCCCACCCAGCGATCGAAATTTTCCGTCAGGGTCCGGCGCTGCCCGGTGGCGCGGTCATAGAGCATCAGGCGGAAGCGGTCGCTCTCGTAGCCGGGGCGAACTTGCGCGAGATAAGCAATATATTTGCCGTCGGGCGAGTAGCGCGGAGTGGAATCGCTGGCCGGATTGTCGGTGATCTTCTTTGGCGCGCCGCCGGCGGCGGGGACCAGGAACAGGTCATTGTTGGTGCTGGTGGCCTCGACTTCGCTGATGTTGCTGGTGAAAGCCACTTCCTTGCCATCGGGCGAGAAGGCGTACAGGTCGCTCCCGCCCAACTGGAACGGGGGTACATCATGGTCGCCGGTAGTGAGGTCGCGGGCCACACCGCCAGTCGCGGGCACCACGAACAGGTGGCTGCGCTTGCCTCCGGTGTAACCGGACCAGTGGCGGTAGAAGAGGCCGGTAAAGATGCTGGCCTTCACCTTCGACATGGATTTCTCTTCCGCGCGCGCCTTGTTGCAGGCGTCATCCTTGCAGTCGGGATAGACGGAGGAGACAAAAAGTATGTTCTGGCCGTCGGGCGACCAGAGTTCACCGTCGGCTTCGGTGGAGATGGAGGTAATGCGGCGGGGCTCGCCGGTAAGCGCGCCAGTTGCGTCGTCGAAATCAACTGTCCACACCTGCGAACTGCCATCCTGGGAGGAGATGTAGGCGATCCGTTTGCCATCGGGCGACCAGCGCGGCCGGTCCTCGCCAGCGACACCGGAGGTGATCTGCCTGCTTTCGCCGCCGGCCAGCGGCACCACCCATAGATGGGGCGTGCGCGTGTTGGCCTTCAGATCCACCTTGACCGCGCTGAACGCCACCCAGCGGCCGTCGGGCGACACCTGCGGCTCGCCCACGCGCTGCAACGCCATCATGTCCTCAAAAGTGAACGGGCGCCTGGCTTGCGCCAGGCAAAGAGAACTCAGCAGAGAAACAACGATCAGTATGCGACGCCCCATGACATCTCCTCAGGAAAGCAGCCAAGTGTAGCGGATTAGCCGGGAGCGGTGTCTGTGACCAGCGGCACTTGGCAGTGGGCATTCTGCATCTGGCCAGCGACGGGACGAGCGTTGTCGGCAAGCACCCAGCATTCAGCAGTCAGCAGTCTGCCCCTGAAGTTAACGCTCCAAACTCGATTTGTATTGGT
>DATGGJ010000328.1:0-2296 GCA_035308585.1 Terriglobales bacterium | reverse complement strand
ACGAGGCCGGCGACCGGTTGATTGACATCATGCTGCGCACCTGCAATGGGCGGTTGACCTGCGCGGAAGCTTTGGGACATCGCGAGTTCGTGATGACCAAGCTGTACCAGAGCGCTTAGGGAGGAAGGCGGGCAGGTGAGGTTGTACGGTGGTCGGACCGCTTTGTGGTATGATGCGCGGCTTACCGGTACAGAACTCTGCCTGGCCCTCGAGGAGGCGTGGCATGTGCGCCATTACCCGGCGCGGTTTCATGAAGGGCGCGGCCTTGGCGCCCCTGGCGCTCAGCCCGCTTTCCCTGCACTCCCCGGCCGCTACCCCCGAGCGCTTCGATATCGTAGTGGCCGGCGCCGGCCACAATAGCCTGATTACCGCCGCCTACCTGGCTAAGGCGGGCTACCGGTGTCTGGTGCTGGAAGGCCGGCCGGTAGTCGGCGGCGGCGTCAAAACCGCCCAGCTTACTCTGCGCGGTTTTCATGACGACGTCTGCTCCACCGCCCACAGCGGCATTCAGGCCAACCCGCTGCTGCGCAATGACGAACTCCACCTCGGAGACTACGGCCTGGAGTACATAACACCTGATCCCATCTTTCACGTGGTGTTTGGAGACGGCTCTTACCTCACCCAGTGGCGCGACCTGGACCGTACCGTAGCTGAATTCGGAAAATTTTCCAGGAAAGATGCGGCCGCCTACCGCCGCATGCTGGCGGAATTCGACTCGGTTAAGGCGGTTTTCGGAGCCGCCAGTTTCAACCCCATAGGCTTGGGGCCGCCAATGAACGAGCGCCTGGCCAAAGTCGCGCGCGGAAAACTGTGGCAGCGCCGCCTGGCCATGTCGGCCTGGGAGATCATTCGTGACAATTTCGAAGATGACCACTCCCGCGCTGCCTTGCTGTTCATGGGCCACCTTTCGTCGGAAGCGCCCAGCGATCCTGTAACCGGCCGCATGGCCTACGCTTTCGCCGGCCAGCAACACGGGGGACGTCCGCTGCCCAAAGGCGGCTCGGGGATGCTGACCCAGGCCCTTGCCCGTTTTATTGAGGCCCACAATGGCGTGATCCTAACCAACAAGTGGGTGCGCAGCTTCATCATCGAAAACGGCCGCTGCGCCGGCGTGGAGTGTGATGACGGCAGTTCCTATCGCGCCGCCAAGGCGGTGCTCTCCACCATTCACATCAAGCACCTGGTTAAAATGGCGCCGCCCCAGCTCTGGGGCCAGGATTTCCTGGACGGGGTTGATACCTGGCAGGGCGAGCGCACCATGTTCGTGAGCCATTACGCCACCTCGGTGGCCCCAACTTACACGGTTCAGGGCGGCAGCCTGACGCCAACCGAGGCGGGCGTGATCGCGAATGCCGACCGCGCCCTGCGTTTCGGTTTCGACGACACCTCGGGGTCAGTCAACCTCGACCAGCCTCCGCTACAAGTCATCTGCTGCAGCGTGGCCGATCCTTCGCGCACGCCGCCGGGCATGCACACGCTCAAAATCATCGGATTCCAGCCCTACAACCTGAAGGAGGGCCCGCAGCATTGGGACGGAATCAAGCACCAGGTGGACCAGGCCAACCTGAATTACCTGCGGCGATTCTCGCCCAACCTGACGGATGACAAGATTCTGGCGCGCTTTCTCACCAGCCCGCTGGATATCGAGCGCATGAATCCGCACTTCTGGCATGGAAGCGCCCACGGCGGGCGGCAGGACGCCGCGCAATCCGGCCCCATGCGTCCCATGCTCGGCTGGGCGCAGCACCGCATGCCCATTCCCGGCTTGTATCAGACCGGCGCCACCACGCATCCTGGCGGCTCCGTGACCGGCGCCCCGGGCCGCAACGCGGCCGTGGTGATGCTCAAGGATTTCGGCACCAGCATTGAAGAGGTGGTCAGCAGGAAAACATAAGTGAACTGGAGGTGCGGTTGTGCGACCCAAGCCCATTCTCGCGCTGCTCGTCGCTGTGCTGGCGGTCATGCTGGTCAGCGCCATGAACCTGCCGGCGCAAAGCGCGCCGGCATATCCGCCGCAGCTCGTGCCCGACAATCCATTGCACCCGGCCGCGCCCACCCAACCGCTGCCTTACAGCCACAAGACACATCTGGCCCTGAAGATTGGCTGCCAGTTCTGCCACACCAATCCTGATCCCGGCCAGATGATGACGTACCCCGCAACTGCGACCTGCATGACCTGTCACCAGTCCGTTGCCACCGATTCGCCGGCCATCAAGAAGCTGGCGGAATATGACCGCGCTCATCAGGCCATCCCCTGGGTCCGGGTGTACAAGGTGATGCCCGGTGTGAAATGGGG
>DATGGJ010000327.1:0-15762 GCA_035308585.1 Terriglobales bacterium | reverse complement strand
CAAGCACTCGCACATCGGCATTTCCCTGCCCGGCACCTTCGAGGAGCCCAAAGCGCCGGTGTTCGTGGACGGCCGCCTGATGACCACCCTGCGCGGCGACAAAATCGTTGCAGAATTTATTTCCATCCTCAACGACTACGTGGAATCCCACTACGCGGCGCGGGAAGAAGCCAAGCTGACCAGCTGACTAGATACGTAGCTATTGGCTGGCTACGTATCAGGGCGCGCTTCAGCCGCGCCACACGCCGCTTTATTCTGATTTGTCATCCTGAGTTGCGCGACCGACCTTAAGCGAAGGAGCACAGCGAAGGACCTGCTCTTCATCTTTCGTGACGAAGTTTTTTGTGCCGCCCCTACGGGGCTCTGCGATTTAGTTCGGCTCGGTTTCCCAGGGCTTCCGCCCTGGGCTTTACTATCTCGCCCGCTGCGCTTGCGCAGCCCGCCATTTTATTTTGCGCGGCCTGTCATTTCAGTTCCGCAGGCGGCACTTTGTGCAAACCCTCATTTGTGCAGCCGGCTTTCAGCCACCCGCTACCGCGTCAGCCAGCCTCTGGCCCGCACGGTAACCACGGCGTAGGGAAAAATCCAGAACATCAGGAAGAAGGAAAAATAACCGTAAAGCACGCCGTAGACGAAGTCCTTGGAGGGCTCGCTGCGCAAGTAGTAAATCATGTTAAAGAGGGAGATGACGCCGATGGCCAGCAGCATGCGCGGAATCATGCCTGGCCGGGCGTATGCCAGCATGGACAGCATGATCAGGCTGAAGTAGTTGACGGGGTAGCGCAGGTTGGAAGTAATGCGCTCCCACACCGAGATGATGCGCGGCAGCAGGGGGCGCTTCCACACGATGCGCATGAAGTTGATCTCTTCGCGCACGTAGCTGCGGTCCCAGCGCAGGAACATCTTGCACATTTTGGTGTAGTGTTCCGGAACCACGGTGCGCACCCGCGCCGTACGCTGGTAGACCGTATCGTAGCCCTGGGAAAGCACCATGTTGGTCATGGCGCGGTCCTCGCCAAAAGTGCAGCGCGAGCCCAGGAATTTTTGTTCCATCCAGGCGGGCAGCACCCGGCGCACGATGGAGGTGCGGTAAGCGGTGAGCGCGCCCGGGCAGCAGTACACCGTGCCGTAGGACGACTCCACCGCGCGCATGAGGTCGAAGGAGAGGATGTACTGCACGTGCAGCATGCGGGGAATCACTCCGCTGCGCCGGTTGTAGACCTCTACCTTCCCCGCCACCGCGCCCACTTTGGGACTGCGGAAGGGCCCGGTGATGGCCAGCAAGGCGTTGGGTTCGATCACGCTATCGGAATCCAGGGTTACGATCACCTCGCCGCGGGCTCTCTCGAAGCCCACCGCTAAGGCGGCGCGCTTGCCGGCGTTTTTGGGCTGGCGGAAGGTGGTCACCATGTGCGGATAGCGGGCGGCGGCGCGCTGGATGTGAATCCAGGTATCGTCGGTGCTGCCATCGTCCACCACAAAGATTTCCAGGCGGTTATGGGGATATAGGGCGGTGGCCACGGATTCGATGGACTTCAGCACCATCGGCCCTTCGTTGTAGGCGGGAATGATGACGGTCAATTGCGGGGCGTCGCTCATAGCGGCCGAAGGGAAGGGCTGGTAACGAAACCAGAAGATGGTGCGAAAAATCAGCAAGCTGGCGCCCATGGCCATCCACAGCACACTGGGGCGCACCATCAGCTTGGCCCAGCGGTGTTGCTCGGCCGCCAGCCATACCGGCCGGAACAGCGAATCATGCAAGCTGGCATATACCAGAAAAGCGAGACCACAGATAATAGCGAGGCAAAAAACCCAATCCCAATAACTCCCGTGATCGGAAGGTGAAGCCTGCGGGGCAATGTTTTCCTCAAGTGCTGGCGGCGGCTCTTCAGC
Source organism: Terriglobales bacterium (assembly GCA_035308585.1). Taxonomy (GTDB): domain Bacteria; phylum Acidobacteriota; class Terriglobia; order Terriglobales; family Acidobacteriaceae; genus JAICWP01. The sequence goes on along the minus strand of DATGGJ010000327.1, from coordinate 13,869 downwards.
AACCGCCGGCAATGGCATCTCCAAAACATTCATGCAGCTAGAGTCTCCGGCGCCGAAACTGGAAATAGGCCTCTGATTGTACTAAACCCGAACTGCCGGTTTAGTTTCTGATGCAGCGAAGTGGGCGGGGGCTGCGAAAACTAATGTAACACGGGCGACAAGGTGCGTCACGTGCGCCCAGCCTGGGTTCCCCGGCCACCTGTATCGGCAAGACCTCAGGTCTTCGGAAGTGCAAATCTTTACATTGGGGCACTGGGTATACCTGCGCGGGATGAGGAAAAACAGTCTTCCTAAGTTATTGATTTCCCCTGGATCCGGGTTCAAGTCCCGCCGAAGCGCAAAGCGAGCAGCTGCGGGGTGCAAACTCTTTCATCTTGATTATCCCTACGGACATGATAGAGTATTCCCCTTTTGGGGCGATACCCGGTAGGTGCATGAAGATATCGCAGAAAGGTCTATACGCTTTGCAGGCGCTGATGATGCTGGCCCGCCGTTACCGCCAGGGCGCCATCCGCATTCGTGACATCGCTTACGAGGAGAACCTGCCGGAAAAGTTCCTGGAATTGATTCTGCTGGAACTGAAAAACGCGCGCATGGTGGAAAGCGTGCGCGGCTCCAAGGGCGGCTATCAACTCAAGCGCCCGCCCAACCAGATCTTCCTCAGCGAGGTCATTCGAACCATTGACGGACCCCTGGCGCCGTTCGCCGACGGCGCCGGCCTGCAGCAACTGATTGACAGCGATAAGCCACACCGCCAGCTATACAGCGTTTTCATGGAGGTGCGCAACGCTGCCGCCCACATCCTGGAGAATACCTCGCTGGCCGATATCGCGGGCGAGGTGGCTCCGCACGAGACGGGAAAAAAGAAACCGCGAAGCCGTCAGACCGTCGAACATTGATTGTTGTGCCTGGCAGGAACAGAACAGGCCTTGAGGAAATCGCAAGCTTTTTTAAAATGCCGAGTTAGTTGATGGTCTTACTTGCTATTGACGGGTAAACCCAGGCAATGCGCATCGTAGCCCGGCGAAACGCGAGAGTGAGGAAGAGATGGATTTCAAGGTTTCAATATTGGGCTTAATAGTCGGCTTCCTGGTCGGCGTGACCGGCACCGGTGGAGGAGCGCTGCTCACGCCTTTGCTGATCGTGCTGGGATGGGCTCCGCCCATGATGGCGGTGGGAACGGATCTGGTCTGGAGCACAATAACCAAGGCTGCCGGCGGCTTCGTTCACTGGCGGCAGAAGACGGTAGATTTCACCATTGTCAAAAGGTTAGCCCTGGGCAGCATCCCAGGGGCGCTGCTGGGCCTGGCGCTGCTGGCACACCTCCACGCCGCCGGGGGCGCGCAGAGGTCAGACCGATTGGTGCTCCGCATGCTGGGCATTGCGCTGGTAGCGGTAGCGTTGAGCATGTTTTGGCGCTGCTTCCGAAAACCCCGCAAGGCCGCAACCAGCCAACCCGAAGGCGATGTGCGCCGGCTAGCCTGGCTGACAACTCTGGCGGGGTTAGTCGTCGGTTTCCTGGTCAGTATCACCTCGGTTGGCAGCGGCAGCCTGATCATTGCATCGCTCGTCATCCTGTACCCGGACACGCCACTCAGGCGGATCGTAGGCTCCGACATCGCTCACGCTCTGCTGTTAGTTGGAGTCTCCGCCGTGGGTCATCTGGGGATAGGCAGCATCAATTTTCCCCTGCTCAAGGGGCTGCTGATTGGCTCGATTCCGGGTGTCTGGCTGGGCAGCAAAATGACGGCGGTGGTGCCGGAAAAAGCGTTGCGCCCGGTGCTGGGAACCACTCTTTTGCTGCTGGGCTACAAATTGCTATAGCCGAAGAGAGAGAACTTGAGACTTGCAGCTCAGTTAGCGACGGCTCTGGTTGCGGTAGTTTTAGCCAGCAGCCTGGTGGCGCAAAGTGTCCCGCCGGCAACTGCCGCAGACCCGGCCAACACAGCCGTTTCATCCGCGATTTCCTTCCGGCACGACGGCCTGGTTTTGAGCAATGAAAGCAGCTCCACGCAGGTGCGGATCCACGGCTATATCCAGGCGGATGGCCGCTTTTTTTCCAGTGATCTGAAAGATCAAAGCCCGGACACCCTCCTGTTCCGCCGTATACGCCCGCTGTTGGAAGGCACATTGTTCAAGACGCTGGATTTTCGTTTTATGCCAGATTTCGGCCGGAACAATCCACAGATTCAGGAAGCCTACGTTGAGATCAGGACGGTTCAGTTTGCCAAGCCGCGGATCGGGAAATTCAAAACTCCGGTCAGCCTGGAGGCTCTGCGCTCCGACCGTGAGGCGACCTTCGCCGAGCGTTCTCTGGCCTCAGACCTGGTTCCGTTGCGTGAAGTAGGTGCTCAGCTCAGTGGCTCACTGGGGAACAATTCCATCGCTTATGCCGCGGGTTATTTCAACGGAACCACTGACGGATCGAACGGAAGCTTTCAATGGCGAGCCAGCAACGAAGGTGTGGCGCGAGTATTTCTTACCCCGTTCTCCTCCCGATCAGCCAAAGTTTTTCGGGGCACGGGCGTGGGAATCGCCGCTTCCTTTGCCGGCGAGCACGGCGCCTTGCCCAGCTTCAAGACGGTTGGCCAGAACACGTTTTTCAAATACTTTTCCAGCGCAGCCGCCGACGGCAGGCACACGCGGCTCTCACCCCAGGCATACTACTATTGGGGGCGGTTAGGACTGATGGGCGAGTACACGGTCTCGTCGCAAGACGTGCGCAACCACCTGAGCAGCCGGCGCTTGAGCAACGACGCCTGGCAGGCCACCGCCTCCCTCATGCTCACGGGCGAGAAGAACAGCTATGCCGGGGTGCGGCCACGAAACGCATTCGAGCCGCAAAAAGGCATCCGCCACCTGGGCGGCTGGGAATTAGCCGGCCGTTACAGCCGGTTGCGAGTGGATGGAAATGCGTTCCCTCTTTTTGCCGACCCCAAAACGGCCGCGGCAGCGGCTGCCGAGTGGGGCGTGGCTCTCAACTGGTATCTGAACCGCTACATGAGAATTATGAATGCTTATGAGCACACCAGGTTCCAGATGGCCCTGCCGGAAGTGGCTCCCCTGCACAGCGAGAACGTGATAATGTCCCGCCTGCAGCTCGCCTTCTGAGAACCGCCCGCGCCGCCAACCCGTAAGGACCAGAGCCCATCTGTTCGGTGTATGGCTCGGGTGCGTGCGCCTTCTCCCTTTCCCGGTTTGCCGGTTCCGCCGGAATCCGATCCCGGCGCCGGGCCGGTCCGCGATCCTGAGCCCAGTCCGGAGCCGGAACCGGGCGGCGGCCCTGACGTTTTGCCGGAGCCGGACCCCGACAGCGGAACAGACCTTCCTGGCATGTGACTTCGGTTACCTGCGGAACGGATGCGAGATGTCCGTTGGGACAGGGTGCCCCACTGGTCTAATGGACGTTCGTAACTGCTGCAGCCGTTTACTAGGTTTGCTCCCCCGGCTAGAGTTTGGAGAGGGCAACAGGCGAGAGGCGGAGGCGATCCGCAGCGTGCTTTGCCCACTCAGAAAACTCTGGCCGGAGTGGGAGATGCTGAACAATACTGACCAAGGTCTTGTGCAATACTCAAGCCGGCGCCGTTTTCCCCGCTTTGAAGTCAACCGGCCGGTTACCGCCATTCTTTATTGGGAGAGCGCGCCTCCCGTACTCATTTCGGGACGCTGCCACAGCCTGAGCGAAGGCGGGCTGGGCGCCACCATGTCGCAGCAACTGAGAGTAGGCGAGGTTGTGAATCTGGAGGTGGCGCACGGCGTCCGGGTTTATGCCGCAGTACGCAACCTGCGCGGCTTCGCTCACGGGTTCGAGTTCGTGCTGGTCAAGGACAACCAGCGGGCTGCCATCCAGCGGCTCTGCCGTTCACGTCTCAGTTAAAGTCAGGCCGGTTTGGATTGGCTTGATGGCAGGGCGGCCCGGTCCACCATCCATATCAGGCGGCCGTTCACCGGCCGGATGAGCTTGGCAGGAAACTGCTCGGCCGGAGCATTGCTGTAGAGCACGGACTGCAAGGCCGGTGCCTTCTCCGCTCCGCTTACCAGAAACATCACTTCCGCCGCATTATTGAGCACAGGCGCGGTCAAGGTAAGCCGGTGATGCCCGAATTTCTGCACCCAGTTGGCGACCACCAGTCGCGAGCGCTCCTGCAGGGCGGAACTACCGGGGAATAACGAAGCGGTGTGTCCGTCCGGCCCCAACCCCAGCAACACCAGGTCGAAGCGGGGAAGCTCACCCGGCTTCAAAGCAAAAAAATCCCGGATGGTCTGCTCATACTCCTCCGCCACTCGCGCCGCGTCGCTCTGCTCGGCGGGCATGCGGAATACATGGTCAGGCGGAATGGGCGCCTGGGAGAGCAGAGTTTCCCGCACCATGCGGTAGTTGCTGTCTTTATCGTCGGGCGGTACGTGGCGCTCGTCGCCCCAGAACAGGTAGGTTTTGTTCCAAGGCAGCCTTTGCGCGTTCCGGGCCAGTTGGGAATACAGCCCGCGCGGCGTGGAGCCCCCGGAAAGGCTGACAGTAAACCGGTCATGGGCCCGCACTGAATTGAGCGCCGCTTGCTCAAATTCAGCGGCGGCAACACGGCTTAGTTCGCTGGCGTCGGCGACAATTTTGATTTCAGGTTGCATAGGACCAGCACTTAGCAATCAGCCAGCAACGATTCAACCTGGTCGGCAGTGCAGATGCGGTTGAGGGGCTAAATGCTAATTACTGCCTGCTGATTGCTCTTTCAGCATAACACCGCGCCAGCCGCACTAAGGCACCTGAGCCGTGGTCGCACGAGGCAGGCTGGCGGAGGCTCCGTTTTCCGCCAGCGACGTGGTGAGCAGTTCTGCTTTCAGGCCTCGCTGGGCTATGTGTTTCCTGACGCGCTCAACTGTCCTGGAAACACTGACTTCAGGATCGAGGAACAACAGCACCGCAGGGCCGGCGCCGCTCAGCACCGAACCCAGCACACCTTCGCTGCCGGCGAGCTCGCGCAGGGCGGGCAATAACGGGCACAGGGGAGCGCGATAGGGCTCGTGAATGCGGTCCTGCAAGGCGGAGCGCAGCAGGTCCGCGCGGCCCTGAGTGAATGCGGCCAGGAGAAAGAGCGAATTCTGCAAATTGAAGACGGCATCCGGCCGTGAATATTGAGCCGGAAGCACGCGCCGGGCCTCTTCCGTGGACAGCGGCTCCGCGGGGATCGCCAGCAGCAAGGGCCAGGGGCAAGTGGCGGCGATTCGGACCGCCTGCACGGTGGGTGTGCCATCGGCGGCAGTGGCATGGCGGGCGATGGCCAGGCCGCCCAGCCAGCAGGCGGCGGCATTGTCGGGGTGGCCTTCGCGGCGGGACGCCTCGGCGATGATCCGCTCGTCAGTCCATTGAAGCCCGCCCGTGCGCACCGCCAGCGCAATGCCGGCCAAGCGAGCGGCCGCCGAGGAACCGCAACCTTTGCCGATGGGAATTTCGTTGCTCACTTGCAGATGCAAAGGCACCGCCGGTTTGCCCGCCGCCTGCAGCACTTCGCAGCAGGTCTTCAGGATGAGATTTTCAGCGCCACCGCCGCACAGGTGCGCATCCCGGCCACGGGCAGAGACGGAAAATTCCCTGGCGGGCTCAGCGCGCACGCGCAGGTAAAGCGAGAGGGCCAGCGCCGCCGCGTCAAACGCCGGGCCCAGGTTGGCGGAAGTGGCCGGAAGCGCCAGTTCGTCACCTTGCCTCCGAGGAGGTTCAGTGTGTGGCATCGCTCTTCTCCGCCGCCTCGAGCACGCGCAGCACCGCCTCCACGCTGGGCTCAACCTCCAGCGGCGCGCGGCGATAAGGATCAAGACGGCCCCGCTGGTCTTCCGCGGTCTCAGGCAGCAACTCCCGCCGGTGGAACTTCAGCGTGTATTCCGGGTCCTTAAGCAGATGGCCGGTCAGCACCAGCACCACGCGCTCCTGGTGGTGCACGAAGCCCTGACGCACCAGCTTTTTAAGTCCGGCAAGGGTGACGGCGGAAGCGGGCTCGCAACCCACGCCATCGCTGCCAATTTCCGCCTTAGCGATGGCAATTTCCGCCTCGCTCACCTGCTCGCAGCGCCCGCCGGTGGACTCGAGAACGCGCACCGCCTTCTTCCAGGATACGGGATTGCCAATGCGAATGGCGGTGGCTGCGGTCTCCGCCCGCACCGGCACCAGGCGCTGGCCGCCCGTCTCCCGCAGCGTACGCACCAGGGCGTTGGCGCCTTCCGCCTGGATGACCGACAACTTGGGCAAGGACTGAATCAGCCCCAGGCGGCGCAGTTCTTCCAGGCCCTTGCCCAGCGCCGAGCAGTTGCCCAGGTTGCCGCCGGGAACGATGATGTGGTCCGGAACCTGCCAGTCCAGTTGCTCCAGAAGTTCGAGGGCGGCTGTCTTTTGCCCTTCCAGGCGATAAGGGTTGATGGAATTGAGCAGGTAAATGGGATGGCGGCGCACCAATTCGGTGAGAATGCGCAGGCAGCCGTCGAAATCGGCGTGCAACTGGCAGGTAAGGGCTCCGTAATCCAGCGCCTGCGAGAGCTTGCCCCAGGCGATTTTGCCCTCAGGAATAAGCACCAGGCTGCGCAGGCCGCCATGGGCGGCATAGGCGGCCATGGAAGCGGAAGTGTTGCCGGTGGAGGCGCAGGCCACCCAGGAGAAGCCCTCCTGACGGGCCACGGAGATGGCCACAGTCATGCCCGTATCCTTGAAGGAGCCAGTCGGGTTCATGCCCTGGTGCTTGGCCAGGAGGAGGTCCACACCGGCACTGCGGGCGCAGCGCGGCAACTCGAAAACCGGGGTATTGCCCTCGCGCAGAGTGATGATGCTCCGCCCATCGGGCAGATGGGGCAGCAGTTCGCGGAAGCGCCACACACCGCTGGCGTCCTGGGCATGGCGCGAAAGCCTGCGCTCCCACCAGGTCTGCCTGAGGCGCGAGGCCCACACCAGGGTTTGCGCTTCGCTCCGCGCCCAACCGGGATAGACCACCTCCAGCAGGTCGCCGCAGAGCGGGCAGCGGAATTCCCCGGCTGCGTGCTCGAACTCCGCCCCGCACGCGATGCAGCGCAGCGCATGGCCAGTCTTCATGTCAGCTTGCACTTTGGCCCCTGCTGTCATTTTGCCGGAATCGAGCCGCCACTGCGAATCAGCGGCGCAGGTACTGGTCGGTTTTGCTCAGCCAGTCAGCGCGCGGGGGGGTGAACACATCCAGGTCCACCGTGTCTTCCAGCGCGATGGCTTTGTGCGGCATGTTGGAAGGAATGCAGAGCACCTCCCCGGCGTGAACCACAATATCGCGGCCGTCAATTTCGAACTTGAGCGCGCCTTCCAGGATGTAGGTGATCTGTTCGTTCTGGTGGCTGTGCAGCGGCACCACGCAGCCTTTCTTAAGCAGCACGCGCGCCAGCATCATCTTCTCGCCTACCACCATCTGGCGCTGCAGCAGGGGGTTGAGGTCTTCCAGTTCGACTGACTTCCAGGGAATGTACTTGAGTTCGCCGGATTGTCCTTCGCTTTTCGGCATGGTAGCCATGGGTCGGAATCCTTGGTTGTGAGGTGACCTGCGGTTCCACGAGTATAAATGCCCGCGCCCGCGCTGGCCACGGGCTTCAGTGTGCAAAAGGAAGAGGGGGGCCCTGTGCCTTGGGCTAGCGCGCGTAGTAGCCCTTGCGCGCCATTACCCTCAGCTTCTTTCCCGACTTTCGGGCCTGGATCTGAATGTGGTGAAAGCTTCCATTGTCGGCAATTTCCGGGGGGCGATAGGCGACGGCATAGCGGTAGCGCAGTTCTTCGCTGATGCGGGCGAAGGCGCGCGTCAGCTTGCGCACATTTCCTGGGAACAGCGCTTGCCCCCCTGTGGGCCTGGCCAGGTGCTTCAAATTTTTGTCAGCGGAAGAATCCGCCAGAGAGTTGGTGCTGACCGCGTAAACGGTCACCTCCGCCTGCTGGGCGCGCGCCACCACGGCTGGCAGGGTGTTTTTGCTGGAATTGTCGTCGCCATCAGAAACCAGAATGAGCACCCGGGCCACCATGCCTGGTCCGGGAGCGGCCAACAAATCGCAGGCCTTCGCGACCGCATCAAAAACGGCGGTCCCTCCGCCTGGCGACAGGCGGTCAATGCCGGCCGAGAGTACGCGGGGGTCATGGCTGAAACTCTGGCTGAGATGGAAAGTGGTGTTGAAGCCCGCAACCATGGCCTGGTCGGCTTGGCCGCGCAGGGTCTGGCGCAGGAATATGGCGGCTGCCTGCTTTTCAAACTGAAAGCGTTTCCGGATGGAGTCGCTGGTATCCACCAGAAGGGCGACCCGCAGGGGCAGATTGCCGCGTCCGCGAAAATCCACGATGGCGGCGGGCTTGTTGTTGTCCCGCACCGTGACGTCGTTCTCGGTCAGGCCGGCGACAAATCGGCCGTGGCGGGAGGCGGTAAACAGGACCTGAACCTCATTGACCTGCTTGCGGAGAGTCCAGGAGTTCGGGGCCGTCGCCAGCAGCGCCTGCGAGGTGGCGCACATGCCGCAATCCTGAACCTGCGCACCCACAGAAGGGCCGCAGGCGACTATAAGCACCAGAGCCGCCAGTCGAAGCCGGACTGCAGGAGTGGTCCGAGCGCGCCTCATTTTGCACCCCGAATCAGCGCTTCACTTCTGGGTGGCTGATTGGGTGGAAGAAAGCCTGTCCATTTGCGCAATCTGCGCGTTGACCTGGGCAACATCGGAGGACTTGGGCGCGAGGCGCACGTAGTTGCGCATGTGCTCGGCCGCGCCCTGATAGTCATGTTTCTGCGCCAGGATCACGCCCAGCAGGTATTCCATCTTGGGAATGCGATGCTCCACGTCGGTCTGGATTCCCTGGCGGGCGGCCTTTTCGGCATCGGCGTAATGACCCAGGTAGAAATTGGCGGCCGAGTTGTAATACCAATCCTGGGCGAAGCTCAGCGGGTTCAGGCGCAGCACGGCGTTGGTCTCGTTGATAACGTCCTGCCAGTGCTGTTCCTGGAAATCCATGACGGCCAGCAAGCCATGGGGGCTGACAAACTGCGGGTCAGCGGCAACGGATTGCTGCAACGACTGCCGCGCCCCCGCCATGTCCTTCTGTTGCAGCTGCGCGCGGGCCAGTTCCAGCCAGGCGGCGGCAAATTTGGGATAGATCTGGACCGCCTCCTGGAATTTTTTCTCCGCCGCCTGCCACTTTTGTTTTTGCTCCTGGTCGCGGCCCTTCTCGAAGGCCTTCCTTGCTTTGGAGGGGGCCATGGCGGTGGTGGCGCTGATCGTAAAGCCCTGCACGTGTTCCAGGCGGTGCAGAACGATCGTCCCCACATCCATAGACTCGGTCAAGTCCACGCTGGCCAGTTCCACAACCTGCGAAGTGAAGCCGGGCAAAACCGCAAGCAGTTCGCATTGCTGCAATTCACGGCGCTGCTGGAGAGCGGTGCGCGGCTGACCCGGCATGTTGGACGCGGTGGTGGTTACATCGTCGTTTCCCATGCCGCGCTGTTTGCCAAACTCGAAGCTGAAATTGCCTTTGTGGTCGGTGTAGCCTTCGAAATGGCGGTCGCCGTTGCAAAGGCTCTCGATGGTCGCGGCATCAGTCAGTTCGCTGCCATCGTCTACCCGTACCTTGCCCGAGAGAAACAGCGGCATTGGCGGCAGGGTATCGGGATTGTTGATGTTGGGAGGAATACTACCGCTGGGCACGGACCCGGTATTGCTGACTGATGGCCGGCCGCCGCTTCCGCCGGTACTGCCACCACCCGAAGGCCGCCCTTGTGCCGCCAGGCTAACGCTAAGAACCAGGATTCCCAGGAAACTGAGGAGGAAACGTGCCGGTCGCATGGAAGGCCTCCGCGTCCGCAAGCCGTAAAACCGGTAGGCGGTGTGTGTAGGATAGGATTTAACCACACCCCAAGCTGGTTGGCCTGATGTTTATCCCGGCCGGGGCGTTTGTCAAGCCAAATGAAAGACCGCCGTCACGGGGTGTGGGATACGGCAAAATGGCAACTTTCACGTTCTGCAGGCATCATGGATAGCTATGCGTCACTGGGCCCTTGAGGTGTTAATCGTTGGCTGTATGACATGGGCAAGCGTGGCCTGCGCCCAGCAGGCCGTGCCCTCCCCTGCCCAGGTAGCGCAGGCGGAAGCGCAAGCCCAGGCCTACCGCGCCCAATATGGCGTCAGTCCCCAACTGCTGCAATTCATGTCGGAAATTGCCCGCGCCAAGCTGGCCATGGGGCAGGTGAGGGCGGCCCAAGCCTACGCCCAGCAGACGGAGCAGTTGTGCCGGCAGGAACTGCAGCGCCGCGCCGTAGATGCCGAGCCGCGGCTGCCGCTGGCGCTGGGTGGAGCTATCGAGGTGCGGGCGCAAGCCATGGCCGAGAATGGCAATCGCAGCGGCGCCCTGGCCCTGCTGCGGGGAGCACTGAAGGAGTATGGCAGCACCTCCCTGCAGGCCCGTCTGCAGAAAAATCTTAACCTGCTGACCCTGGAAGGCAAGCCGGCTCCCCCGCTGGTGGAGCAACAGTATCTCGGACCCAAGCCCCCGCCTCTCAGCGCCCTGCGCGGCCGACCCATATTGCTCTTTTTCTGGGCGCACTGGTGTGCCGACTGCAAACACGAAGGCCCCATCATCAGCCGTCTGGAGAGCGAATACCGGTCGAGAGGATTGGTGCTGCTGGGGCCCACCCAGCGCTACGGCTACGCCGCCTACGGCGAGCCGGCCCCCCCGCAAGCCGAACTGCAATATATAGACAGCGTCCGCAGGCAATATTACGGCGACCTGAGCAACATGCCCGTACCCGTCAGTAAGATAAATTTTGATCGCTATGGAGCCAGCACCACGCCCACTCTGGTGCTGATTAACCGCCGCGGCTTCGTGGCCATGTATCACCCCGGCGTGCTCAGCTACGAGCAACTGCGCGACGAGATTGAGAAGGTGGTCGCGCCTTCGACGGCGGTGCAACGCGAACCCTCCCACCGGAACACCAAAACTCCGCGCTAGCACGACCGCTGAGTCCTGACTCCCCCCCTGCCGACTCCGCTTTCTACAGCTCCCGCAGCGCCACCGCAATTCGCGCACGCGCGGCGCGCACCGCCGGCGGCACCCCACCGGCCAATCCCATAATCAGGGCAAAGATAAGTCCGCCCAGCAGCAGAGGCGCGGTCACGCGGAAGGCGAAAGCCAGATGGGAGAAGGTCTGCCAGTTCATGGCGCCGGTGGTCATGCCGTTAAGGGGCAAGACCCCTATGCATCCGATCAACCCGCCTATGAAGGCGATGCACAGCGCCTCAAAGACGAAGGAGGTGACCACGCTGCCGGCGCCAAATCCCAGGGCGCGCATGGTGGCAATTTCGCGCGAACGCTCGGCCACCGCCGAGTACATGGTGTTGAGCGCCCCGAATACCGCGCCTACGCCCATGACCAGCGCCACCAGGGTGCCGAGCACGGTGATGAGCCGGGTGAGCGCCTGCGATTGTTTGTCGTAGTACTCGACTTCGCGCTCCACGTCCAGGGTCAAGCGCGGGTCCGAGGTGAGCGTGTCCTTAAAATGTTGAAAAGCTTCGGGCGAGGTCAGGCGCACCGTTACCGACTGGAAGTTGTTTGTCGGACGCTTATACACGCCGTTGAGAACGGTGGCATCGGCCCAGACTTCGGAGTCGAAGGCACTGCCGCCGGCGTCGAAGACGCCCACCACCGTCCAGGTGCCGCCGCCGAATCTCACCGTGTTGCCCAGGTTAAAGCCGGCGTAGGTGCCGGCCACGTTGCGGCCCACCACCAGTTCATCCAGACCGGGCCGGAAGAAGCGCCCGGACACCACCTTTATGTTGCGCACCGCCAGCGCTTTGGGCGATACGCCGCGCACCTGCACGTTGGCGTCGGCACCGTTGGACTTCAGGGGAAACGGAGCGATCACCACCACCTCGGGGCTGACCAGGGGTCCGGAAGAGTCGCGGGCCACACCCGGAGCATCCTCGATGATGCGTTCCTGGTCGAGGGAAACGGCGCTCGACATCTCGCTGGTGGCGCCGCCCCGCAGCAGCAGCGCGTTGTTCGGCGAGCCCGAAGCCACCAGCGTGGTCTTGAACCCCTTGGCCAAGGCCAGCATGGCCACGAACACGCCCACCGTGCCCGCGATGCCCAGCACCGCCACCACGGTGGAACTCCAGCGCACCCGCAGGCTGTTCAGGTTGTAATTGAGGGGGATGGCCATGTCACACACTCCGCAGCGCGTCCACCACCTTGAGCCGCCCGGCGGAATAGGCGGGCACAATGCCGGCGGCAAAACCCACCGCCAGCGCCAAAACCGCGCCTAGCGCCATGGCCGCTGCCGGCAGGTAGAAGAAGGGGAGCATTCCGCCGGTGGGATCGCCGTTCAAGGTAAGCAGCTTGGCCAGCACCAGACCCACTCCGCCTCCAATCGCCGCCACCACCACCGACTCAAACACCACCAGCAACAGGACAAAGGTGTCAGAGAAGCCCACCGCTTTGAGCACCGCCAGTTCTCGGATGCGTTCGCGCACCGCAGTCGCCATGGTGTTGCCGGCCACCAGCAGGAGGGTGAAGAAAACCACCGCTCCAATGCTCATGATTAAGAAGCTGATGTTGCCCATCTGCTTGGCGAAGGAGGCGGCAAATGCCTGCTCCGTATCCGTCTTGGTTTCCCAGGGAGAATTGGCGAAGGTGGTGTCAATCGCCTTGGCGATTCTTACCGCATTATCCGGACTGTCCACCTTCACCACGTACCAGCCCACCAGCCCGTGCCAGTACTGGTTTTCACGTTCCTCGAGATACTTGTAATGAAACCAGAACTGGGTGGTGTCGTCCGCCGGGCGTTTTCCGGTGTAAATGGCGCGAATGTTGAATTCCCAGGTTCCGGGAAAAATTGTCCCCTTGATGGGAATGCGGTCGCCCAGCTTCCATCCGAAGCGCTTGGCCAGTTTCACCCCCACAATGGCGCCCTCGCGGTCCTCTTTGTAGGCCTTCCACTGGTCGTCGGATATCAGGAATTCCGGGTACATGGAGTGAAAGGTGTCATCGTCTATGGCTAGCTGGGCGAAGAAGTTCTTGGGGTCCTGGTAGATGCCCCCAAACCAGTTATTGTGCGTGACCTCCTTGATGCCCGGAATGCGCTCCAGGCGCTCCTGGTAGGCAACCGGCAGGGGCTGGATGAGGGAGACCTTGTTGATCACTACCAGGCGATCGGAACCCGCCACGTCCAGTCCCGCGTTGAAGGCCCCGCGCACAATGGCCAGCAGCCCGAACAGGAACAGCGCCACCGCGAATGAGCCCAGAGTCAGCGTGGTCCGAATCTTCTTGCGGAACAGGTTGGCGATGATGAGGTGGCGGTATTTCAATTCCGGCCTCCCACGGTGCTGCCCTCCTTGTTGGCTTCCACCAGCACACCTTTTTCCAGGTGCAACAAGGTGTGGGCACGCGCCGCCGCCACCGGATCGTGAGTCACCAGCAGCACGGTTTTGCCGTGCTCCTCGACCAGGCGGTCAATCAGATCCATGATTTCGTCGGCGCTCTTGCGGTCCAGGTCGCCGGTGGGTTCGTCGCACAGCAGAAAAGTGGGATCGGCCACAATGGCGCGCGCAATCGCCACCCGCTGCTCCTGCCCGCCGGAGAGCTGGCGCGGGTAGTGGTGCATGCGGTCTCCCAGGCCAACCACCTGCAGAGCGGTCTCAACGTGCTGCTTGCGCTCGCTCTTGGAGAGCTTGGTCAGCAACAGGGGCAGTTCCACGTTCTGGAACGCGGTCAGCACCGGAATCAGGTTGTACATCTGGAAGATGAAACCCACGTGCCGCGCCCGCCAGGAGGTGAGCTTGCCGGCGGACAGGTGCGTGATCTCGTCGCCCGCCACCGTAATGGTGCCCCGGGTGGGCAGGTCCAGG
>DATGGJ010000326.1:0-9294 GCA_035308585.1 Terriglobales bacterium | reverse complement strand
ATGTGGCTGCGCCGCGCCAAACGGTTCAGTGCTGGCAGGTCTTGTTGCTGAATTGTTTCCCAGGAGGTCAGCAGAGCCTGCAGCGAGCGCTCGGTTTCATTGAACAGCTCATACGATTGAGTTGTCGGGGCGGCATCGGCGCTCTCCACCGCGTTCAGCAGGCTGGCCAGCGTTCCGTTCATCGTAGCCAGAGTGGCTGATCCCCCGCCAATAGGGCTGGCGCCCGCCAGCGTGGCGAGTTTGCCGTCCAGTGCGGTCGCGGCCGCAGCAAGCTGCTCAGAACCACGCTTGCCCGCTGCTTCCTTTTGCAGGGCATCCAGTTGCTTGCGAACGGCCGAGATGCGGTTGTATGCGCCCATGTCCTTTGCCACGGCATCAGATATTCGCAGTTCAAGCTGGAGCTGACGTTCCAGTTCGGCCGCGGGAGTTGAGACCCGCGGGTCCTCCTGGATCTCCAACGGCTGGCGATAAGTCTTGCCGTCCACGGTGAGCCTGACCTCGTATTTTCCAGGCAAAACCCGCGGCCCCAGTGGCGCAACCGGAGTTTCCCCTACAATCGCCGCCATGCTGTACTCGTGAAAAAGCCACGGGGGCGTGGGATAGCGTAAATCCCACACAAAGCGATTCTCACCCGCACTCTGGCGCAGGGTGCGCGGCGCCACGACCCAATAGGGCGGAAAGGCGAGCTGAGAAAAATCCACGGGTGGCGGCACGTCGCTGCTGGAGAAATGGCGCACCACCTGGCCCTGGGCATTGGCAATTTCGAGCACCACCGGCGCCGCAGACGTGTTCTTCAGATAGTAGTCGAGGACGGCGCCATCGGGCGGATTCTTGCCCGCGGGAGTTTCCGGTGGCAGGGGAGTGTCGCGGTTCTGGTTGGCGCGCACCCGCAGCGCCACCGCCGGGGGGAAGAGGTGCGCATCAGCATTGGCCAGCGGCGCGTCCAACTGCCGCAGGGGCATGATGTCGTCGAGAATCCAGAACGAGCGGCCATGCGTGGCTACCACCAGGTCGTTGCCGTGCACCACCAGGTCGTGGATGGGCGCGACCGGCAGGTTCAGTTGCAATGGCTGCCAGTGCCCGCCGTCGTCGAACGAAACATAGACGCCGGTTTCGGTGCCAGCGTAGAGCAGTCCTTTGCGCTCCGAATCTTCGCGCACAGCATGCACGTAGGCCGTGTCGGGGATGCCGTTGGAAATTTGGGTCCAGCTCTTGCCATAGTCGTTGGTGCGGTAGAGGTAAGGACGGAAGTCGTCCAGCCGGTGGCGGTCAACGGCGGCATAGGCGGTCCCGGCATCGAAGCGGGAAGCCTCCATCAGGCTGACCTTGCTCCAGGGCGCCAGCCCCTTGGGGGTGACGTTTTCCCAGGTCCTTCCTCCATCGCGAGTCAATTGGATCAGGCCGGTATCAGTGCCCACCCAGATCATCCCGGCGCTAATTGGCGAGGGCGCGATGGTGTAGATCACGCCATACCCGCGCTGCCTGGCGTTGCTCACCGCCAGAGGCTCGGTTGAGTTTGCTGCGCCGGGTTGGGCGCCCGTCAGGTCGGGACTGATTGCCTGCCAGCTCATGCCCTGGTCGCGGGTCTCGAGCAGCATCTGCGCGCCCATGTACAGGGTGTGCTGATCCTGCGGCGAAAAGACCAGCGGCGAGGTCCAGGTGAAGCGGTATTTGCGTCCGGCAATGTCGCTGCCGAAAGCCAAACTGGGCCAGGGCGAAATGTCCTGGGACTCGCCGGTTTTCCAGTTGAAGCGGTGGAGTTCGCCTAATGTGCCACCCGCATACACAAAGTTGGGATCGCTGGGATCGGGCACGATATAGCCGCCCTCATCGCCGCCCACCGGGCGCCAGTCCCGGAAGGTGATCTGGCCGTAGTCGCTGCGGCTGAGGGTGCCCACCGTGCCGCTATCCTGCTGTGCTCCGTACACCTTGTAGGGAAACTGGTTATCGGTGGAGATGTGGTAGAACTGCGCGGTAGGCTGGTTGTACCAGCTGCTCCAGGTCTCACCGTAGTCCAGGCTGATGGTGATGCCCTGGTCGCTGGCCACAATCATGCGGCGCGAATCGCCGGGGTCCACCCACAGCAGGTGGTAATCATCACCTCCGGGCGCGCCTTTGATGGAGACGAATGTCTTGCCGCCGTCGGTAGAGCGGTACAGAGATACGTTGGGGATGTAAACCCGGTTGGGATCCAAAGGGTCGGCGGTGACCGTGCCGAAATACCAGCCGCGCTCATGGATGCGGCGGTCGGTGCTCACCAGCGTCCAGTTGTCCCCGCCATCGTCGGAGCGATAGAGTCCGCCTTTCTGCCGGGCATCTATCACAGCATAAACTCGCTGGCCGTGCGTGCCCGCGGCCACGGACACTCCGATTCTGCCCAAGTCGCCAACCGGCAGGCCGTGGCCGGAAATTTCCGTCCAGGTGGCGCCCTCGTCCGTGGACTTGTACAGACCGCTGCCGGGACCGTCCAGGGGGGCATAGGTGCTCCAGGGCGGGCGGCGCGTGCGCCACAATGTGGCGAAGACGGTTTGCGCATTATCGGGGTCGAAGGCCAGGTCAACCGCGCCGGTGTCTGCGTCTTTGTACAGAACCTTCTGCCAGGATTGGCCGCCATCCGTGGAGCGGAAAACGCCACGCTCAGGATTGGGACCGTAGGCGCGTCCCAGCGCCGCCACCAGCACAATGTCGGGATTATGCGGATCTACCAGAATGCGTCCGATGTGGCGGGTATCACGCAGGCCAATGTGACGCCAGGTTTTGCCCGCGTCGGTGGATTTGTATACCCCATCGCCGAAGGAGATGTCGGAACGCATGTCGGCTTCGCCTGTGCCGACGTAAATCACGCTGGGATTGGAAGGCGCAACCGCCAGCGCGCCCACCGAGGCGATGGGTTCAGCATCAAATATCGGTTTCCAAACCCGGCCGGCATCGGTGGTCTTCCACACTCCACCTCCCACGGCGCCAAAGTAGAAGGTTTCCGGCTCTCCCGGAACGCCGGCCGCGGCCAGCGCCCGCCCGCCGCGGAACGGGCCGATGCAGCGCCAGCGCAAACCGGCATAAAGGCTGGGATCAATGCTTTGGGCGCGACCGGCGGTTGCGCTTAGAACAAGAAGTCCAAAAATGGCAAGACTGAGGGACAGATTGCGGCCAATAGAGTTTTTGTGCATGCGGGAGAACGAGAAATATACCCTTCGCGCACCCCCTCTGTCATCCCGTGCCAATGCGGACCAATGATAGAAGAGGGAGCGGCGAGTCGAAGGACCTGTGCTTGCATTAAAAGCTGTGCCGCTGCCGGGCACAACATAGCGGGCACAAATAAAAAGAGCGGCTCGCAAGCCGCCCAGGGTACAACCTAACTTCCAACTCTAGGTTTCCGCGCAGGCCCACTCCCGCGGCAGTACTCCAGAATCGCCGGCTGCTTCAGTTGGGCGAACCTCGATTACCGAATCCAGCGCGGTTAATGCCAGTACCTCGCGCACATGCCGGTTCAGGTTAATCAAGTTCAAACCCGTCCCCTGCGCAGTACACCACTGACGAATCCGCAGAAGCGTGCCCAGACCGGCAGCGTCCACGGTTTCCACTCCTCGCAGGTCCATGACCAGCACGGCAGCGCGCTGCGCGGTCGCGGTCTTGTGCAATCCTTTCAGGCCTTCCCCGGCCACCATTCTTCCGGTGCACTGCAGGACGACCTTGTCTCCCGAACGCTTTGCTGACAACTGCAACATCCTTCCTCCCGATCTTTGCCAAAAAGTGATACGTAGGTTGGGGAATAAAAGTTCGCTCTGATAACTCTAGTTTAGACGGTAAAGAGCAGTGGGTGTAACCCGCGCACCAGCAGAATAACCCCCCAACAGGACATGTACTGACAGCAGGTTACGGACGGCTGTGGAAAACGCTATGAAAAGCGCAGAGGAGAAGCGCGACAACACGCGGCCAGGTAAGTTCGCACCGCGGTTTTGGGGCGCCATTCCGGCCCAAACTGCGATCACGGGAGGTGAACCGTGAAGGTCAACACAGCTCTTTCCTGGGTGCTGTATTTTGTGTTGACTCTGTTTTGCTGTTCCCTAGAATGAGTCAGCGGCAATCAAACATTTCATAGGGTTTCTGTTTAAAACAGGAAAGCTGGCGAATGCAAGAAGCTTTCACCTCGGCGCAGATTGTCGAACTGACCGGCATCACCGCCCGGCAGCTGCAATGGTGGGACGAGCAGGGCATCGTCGTTCCCGCCCGGGAGGGCCACCGCCGGCTGTACTCGCTCGATGACCTGGCGGAGATTGCGGTCATTGCCGACCTGCGCCGCCGCGGCTTTCCCCTGCAACGGGTGCGCAAGGTGGTGCGTTTTCTGGAGCGCCAACTGGGCAGCCGCCTCGCGGAAACGGTAAGCGGCGGCTCCGAATACCACCTGCTCACCGATGGCTCCCGGCTGTACCTGGAGACCTCGGCCCAACAAATCGTTGACATCCTGAAAAGCGCGCGCCAGCCCATCTTGAGCGTCTGTTTGAGCGATACGGTGCGCGCCATCCGCGCCAGCATTCGCGGCCGCAAGAAAGCCAGTGGGTTTGCTCATCCGCAGCATGCCAGAAGGAAGGCCCTGTGACCAGGGTGGAGGAGAGATGGTCGGCGAATTAAACGTGCTAACCGAATGGATTCCCGAGCAGATGGGGCCGGGCACCGTGTTTGTGCTGGAAAACGCCGGCGAAGTGGGCGAGAAGGACGATCCTTACTGGGCCGTACTCGCCTGCCCTGACTGCGGCACACTGGGCCTGATCACCCGCCGCCAGATCGCGGGACTGCTGCCCGTAATCTGCGGCTCCGAGCATTGCGCCGCCCAATTCTTCATCCACGACTGCGAAGTTATCCCCCGCAAGCCCTGCTGACCCTCCTCACCACAAGGGACGCAAAGGTTCAGGAAGGAATCTCGAAGAGTTCAGAAGCACCTGGAAGATGGGTTTAAGTGGGCTGTTTAAATCGAAATCACCTAAATCCTCAGTGATCCTTCGTGCCCTTCGTGGTGAAAGGGCTTTGACTCACCGGGATCGGCACCTCTTCCACAATCTCAATGCCAAAGCCCTGGAGGGCGGCCACCTTGCGCGGGTGGTTGGTGAGCAGCCGGATGCGGCGCAGCCCCAGGTCGGAAAGAATCTGCGCGCCGATGCCGATTTCGCGCTGTGTCTTGCGCTCGCTTTCCGGCAGGGCCGGCAGACGCACATCGCGGTGGAAAGAGAGCAGCGTGCGCTCTCCCATCCGCTCCACGGAAAATCCTTTGGAAGTCTGGTGAAGGTAAATGAGGGCCCCGACCCCGTGCTCGGCGATCATCTGCAACGAGCGGTCAATCACGTTGCGGCACTCGCACCAGGTAGCGCCGAAAACATCGCCCACCAGGCAGTGGGAGTGCATGCGCACCAGGACCGGTTCCGAGGCGTGCTCCAGGTCGCCGCGTACCAGGGCCACATGAGACTCGCCGCCTTCCACTTCGCTCTCGTAAGCGATCATGCGGAACTCGCCGTGAGTGGTGGGCAGCAGGGCCTCGCCCAGGCGGCGGACGTAGCGCTCATGCTGCATGCGGTAGCGGATCAGTTCGGCCACCGTCAGCATCTTTAATTCGTGCTGGCGGCAGAACTCCACCAGGTCGGGCACTCGCGCCATGCTGCCATCGTCCTTCATGATTTCGCAGATAATGCCGGCGGGCACCAGGCCTGCGAGGCGGGCCAGATCCACCGACGCTTCCGTCTGCCCGGCGCGCACCAGCACCCCGCCTTTGCGGGCGCGCAGCGGAAAAACGTGACCGGGGCGGGCCAGGTCGGAGGGGCGACTGGCGGGATCAATGGCTACGGCGATGGTGCGGGCGCGGTCGTAAGCGGAGATGCCGGTGGTCACCCCTTCGCGAGCGTCCACTGACTCGCAAAACGCCGTGCCGTAGTTGGAGGTGTTCTCCGCCGTCATGGGGCCGATGCGCAGATGCTCCAGGCGCTCCTCGGTCATGGCCAGGCAGACCAAGCCCCGGCCGTAGCGGGCCATGAAGTTGATGGCTTCGGGAGTGACCTTCTCTGCCGCCAGAGTGAGGTCGCCTTCGTTCTCGCGGTCCTCATCGTCCACTACCACCACCATGCGGCCGGCGCGAATGTCGGCAACCGCGCTTTCCACGTCGCAAAATGGCGAACTTGGGGTCATGGCAGAGGCGATTTTAGCAGTTAAGCCCTTTGCTCTTCACCGGAAACATGCAATGTTTCACTTTAAGTAATTGAATCAATGGGTGCTGGCGTGTTACAACTCGCGCCGCCCCTCCATGGCTTTGAGCATGGTGACCTCGTCGGCGTATTCGATGTCGCTGCCCACGGGGATGCCAGTGGCAATGCGCGTCACCTTAACCCCGGGCCGCCGGATCTGCTGCGAGATGTAGACGGCGGTGGCTTCGCCTTCCACGGTGGGATTGGTGGCCAGGATGACCTCGTCCACCTCGCCGGCGTCAATGCGCCGGAACAGGTTGGAGAGGCGAAGCTGCTCCGGGCCAACCCCGTGCAGCGGGGAAATGGAACCGTGCAGCACGTGATAGGCGCCATTAAAATGGCGGGTCTTCTCGATGGCGTTGATGTTGGTTGGCTCCTCCACCACGCAGACCAGGCGCTGGTTGCGGGTGGGATTGCTGCAATAGACGCAGGGGTCCACGTCCGTAATGTTGTTGCAAACGGAGCACAGGCGCAGCTTGGCTTTGACGTCGAGCACGGCGGCCGCCAGCGCCTCGGCGTCTTCCTCGCTGGAGCGCAGAATATGGAAGGCAAGCCGCTGCGCGCTCTTGCTGCCCACGCCGGGCAGCTTCTTCAGTTCGTCAATGAGCCGGGTCATGGGTTCGGCAAAGTTGGGCATGGGAAAAGTGTGTAATTGAGCAATCGGGTAATTGAGTAAATTTGTAATTTAGTAATTTGTAATTTAAGCACATCATTACTCCCGCCAGTGTTTGTGCGGAAGCATGCATTCGGGTTTCAATTTGAGATTTACAAATTGCAATTTACCCGATTACTCAATTACCCAATTATCCCAGCCCCAGGCCGCCGAGCATTCCCCCCAGGCTGGACTGCATGGCTTCATCCACTTTGCGGACGGCTTCATTCACGGCGGCGGTGACCAGGTCCTGCAGCATCTCCACATCGCCGCCTTTTACCGCCTCGGGGTCAATTTTCAGGGCCAGAACCTGTTTGCGCCCGTTCATTTTCACGCTGACCGTGCCGCCGCCGGCGGTGGCCTCCACCGTCGTTTGCTCCATCTTTTTCTGCAGCACTTCGGCCTGCTGTTTGGCCATGGACATCATTTCTTTGATATTGAATCCGCCCATAATGACTCCAGATAGTTAGGAGCTGGTAGCCGGGAGCACGGTTCAGGCGACCCCTCTCCTAGCTACCAACTACTAATTACCGATTACCGTTTCTCCCGATGATCAATAATGGTTCGCACTTCCGCACCGAACTTTTCTCGCATGCGCTGCACTACCGGATCCTGCAGGGCGCGATTGCGGCTTCCGCCTTTACCGACAGCAGTGGAGGAAAGTGGCTTGGCCGCGACAGTGCCCGTCCCGCCACCCAGCAGCGAGAGCTTGAGCGGCCGGCCGGCGGCGCCGGTGGCCGCGGTATTCGCAATTTTTTTCGGCTCGGGGCCGAAAGCCATATCCAGAACGGCGGGCGCGGCGGCTACCTTCACCATGAGTTCGTTGCCCTGCAGTGACCACTCCCCGGCGTCGAGCATATAAGCCAGAGTGCGATGGCCGCCGTTCTCCAGGGCGCTGACCACGGCACCACGCAAGTGGTCGGTGGTGCCTCCTTGCGCTTGGGGCTCTGCCTGCGGCTCCGGAAGGGACTCTTCCTCATCGTTTTCTGGCGCAATTGCCGGGGCGGCCGCCCCCATCACCACCGAAGTACCCGCGCCCATGGCTACAGGCGCAACCTCGTCGGTGGAGAGCTTGCCGCCGCTGCCGCCGCTCTTGCGCGCAGTATCAGCATTGAACGGAGACAGCCTGCCCGGCCGGGAAGCAAAAGAAGAAGGTTCCGCGCTGCGCGGCCGCTCCGGTCCTGCGGCGGCTACCGCCGGGCGCAGCCCTCCGGAACGGGCACCCATCTCGCCGGCGCCGGCCTCGCTCAGCAATTGCTCCAGCGGCAGCAGGCGGGTGGCATGCGCCATCTTGAGCAGCCCCAGCTCCAGGTGAAAGCGTTGCTCCTGCTTATAGCCGAGCTCGCTGTGGGTGCGCAGCATGATTTGCAGATAACGCGCCAGGTCTTCCTCAGTGAAAGCTTCGGCCACGCGCCCTGCCCGTTGCCGCTCATCGGAGGAAATCTGCAGCAGTTCAGAATTGCTGCCCGCCACTTTGGCTACGATGGCGTTGCGCAGGAAGCGCACCATCTGGCGGGCGAAATGGGTGGGATTCTGTCCTTCGCTGATCAGCTTGTCGGTGAGCCGCAGCACTTCCTCGCTGGAACCCTGCGCCACCGCCTGCATCATCTGCTCAAGGGTGGCCGAGGGCACTGTGCCCACGAGCTGGCGAACCACCTCCGCGCTTAGAGTTTCGCCGCAACAGGCAATCGCCTGGTCAAGAATGGAAAGCGCGTCGCGCATGGAGCCGTCTCCGGCCTCCGCCAGCAGGGCCAGGGCGTCCGGCTCCGCCTGAATGTTCTCCCGCCCGGCAAGGTCGCGCAACTGACCCAGAATGTCGTCGAAACGCACGGCATGAAAACTGAAGTGCTGACAGCGCGAGCGGATGGTCTGGGGAATGTCCTCGGGCTGGGTGGTGGCCAGCATGAAAATCACGTGGCCGGGAGGCTCTTCCAGCGTTTTGAGCAGGGCGTTGAAAGCGGCGTCGGTGATCTGGTGGGCTTCATCAAGAATCCAGATCTTGAAACGGTCGCGGGCAGGACGGTAACGGGCGGCGTCGCGCAGTTCGCGAATCTCGTCAATGCCGCGGTTGGTCGCGGCGTCAATTTCGATCACGTCCACAGAGTTGCCGGCGCGAATCTCGGTGCATGATTCGCACACCCCGCAGGGCTCCGGCACCGGGTGGTCAGCCGATCGGCAGTTCAGGGCCATGGCCAGGATGCGAGCTACCGTGGTCTTCCCAATCCCGCGGTGGCCGCTGAATATGTAGCCGTGGGCAATGCGCTGCTGCTCGATGGCATTCTTTAAGGTGCGGGTGACGTGCTCCTGTCCAATCACTTCGGAGAAGCGTTGCGGACGGTATTTGCGCGCCAGGACCTGGTAAGCCATAGGGGAGAAAACTTGATTATACGTGATGAGGATAGCCGATTCTGCATG
>DATGGJ010000325.1:0-3774 GCA_035308585.1 Terriglobales bacterium | reverse complement strand
CGCAACATGTCGAGCAGGGGGTAGCCGCAGATGATGGCGCGGTAAAGCTCGGGCCGCTGGGTCATGGCCGCTCCCATCAGCAGGCCGCCGTTGCTGCGGCCTTCAATCGCCAGCCGCGACGGGTTGGTGTAATGGTTCTGGATCAGCCACTCGGCGGCGGCGAAGAAATCGTCGAACACGTTCTGTTTTTTCTCCCCCATGCCGGCGCGGTGCCATTGTTCCCCGAATTCCCCGCCTCCCCGCAGGTTGGGAAGGGCAAACACGCCCCCGCGTTCCACCCACACCACCGCCTCCGGCGAGAACTGAGGAGTCATGCTGATGTCGAAGCCGCCGTACGCGGTCATGAGCACCGGGTTGGCGCCGTCCAGCTTCAGGCCCTTCCGGTGTAGCAGGAACATGGGTACGCGCGTTCCATCCTTGGAGCGGTAAAACACCTGCTCCAGTTCGAACTTGCTGCTGTTAAGGGGGACGTTTTCGCGCGCCCACTGCGACTCACTCGCGTGGGACAGGTCGTAGCGATAAACGGTGGGAGGCACATGGAAGGAACTGAAGCCAAAGAATACTTCCCTGCCTTGCCAGTGACCGCTCATGCCGCTCACCGTGCCGAGCGTGGGGAAATTGATTTCACCCGCGGGTTTGCCGTCGGGCTGGAATACACGGATGCGTGAACTGACATTATGCAGGTACTTGACGATGAGCTCGCCGCCGTCGGCGTCAAAATCGTCAATCACGTCCCCGGATTGAGGCACAACTTCACGCCAGTTGTCCTGAGCAGGATGGAGCAAGTCAATGTCCAGCACGCGTCCGTTCTCGGCCTTCCAGTTGGTCCAGACGTAGAGATGCCCGGCGCCCGGGGCGGCGAAAAAGCGCGCGTTAATCCCCCGGATCACGGGCTGGATCGGCCCTTTGCCCGCCAGATCCTGGCAGAATACTTCCGTTTTGTCGGCGGCCGCGCCGTACAACACGTGAATAACGAGATAGCGGCCATCTTCGGTCACCTGCGCCAGGATGATATTGGAAGGCCCGTAGCTCTTCCCGAAAACCTCAACATCCTGGGCGGGGTCCGTGCCCAGCTTGTGAAAGCGGACGTGCGGCGAATCCTCGCCCATGAGGGAGTAGTACAGCCCGCTGTGGTCGTGGAGAAACGAAACCTCAAAGTAGCGAGCTCGAGGCAGCACATCGGGCAGCGGCTTGCGCGTGTTGGTATCGAGGAAATGGACTTCCATCTCGTCAGCGCCGCCGCGGCGAATTCCGTAGGCCAGTATGCTGCCGTCAGGGCTCACCCCGCGAATGTCCACGCTCACGCTGTGGTTGGCGCTCATGGGATGCGGGTCCACCAGTAGCTCGTCCTTCCCGCTGGCGCCCTCGCGCATGTAAATGACGAACAAGTCCTGGTCGGCATTCCGCCGGCGGAAAAAATAACGCCCGTGCCGCTCGATGGGAACCTGGGTATCGTCTACCTTCATCAGCTCGCCCAGCCGCCGGGCAATCGTGTCCCGGCCCGCCAGCTTGTCCAGAATGGAGCGCGAGTAAGCGTTCTGAGCCTTGATCCAGGCCCGCGTCTCCGGGCTGTTTTGATCTTCCAGCCAGCGGTAAGGATCGTGAATGGGGACGCCGTGCATCACGTCCACCACGTCGTCGCGGCGGCTGGGAGGAGCAGCGGACTGGGGGGCGGCTGGAGAAATAAGAGCGCCGCAAAGTATGACAACCAGCGCAAGACAGCGTCTCATCAGCACCTCGAAAGAAGCGCGATTTTGTGTCTCCGCCGCTGGTTTGTCAAGGCAGGCCTTGACGCTCAGGGGCTGCGCGCCGCAGACCAACCAGCTGCGGCTGACTTCAGCTGGCCTGCATTCGTGAAAGCCTGCCGGAATCAGCCATTGCCGGCGGGAGTTACACCTCCGAGGTGATGGCGCGAGTGGACCGGTCGTGAACATGAAATCTGGTAAGTTGATGAAATGAGCATTTCGGCCCTCCGAATCGTAATTCCGATCCTGTTCCTGGTTACGCTTTATCTCTCCCAGCGCTATTGGGTGCGGAGCGCGCGGCGCGCCATTGCTGCAGTGCGGCACTCCCTCTGGCGGAAGGTGTTGCGCGTCGCATGGAACGCGACCGGCATCCTGCTGCTGCTCGCCGTCCTGGAACGTTTTGCCGCTTTCCATAGCGCCGGCTGGCCCACCCCCTCTGTTTCGCGCTGGTCTTCTGAGTTTCTGGCCTTGTGGTTCACCTGGTCCATCGTCGGTTTTCTGTCCATTTCTCTGGTGCGTGGCGTTGATTGGATTGGCCGCAACAGCGCAGCTCTGGTGCGAACCCGGCCCACCGCGCCTGAGGTGAGCGATTCACCCGCCGATCCCCGCCGCCGCTATTTCCTGCGCACCGCCACTTATGCCGCGGGAGCGCTGCCTTTGGCGGGAGTGGCTTACGGCTTCGCTGTCGAGCGCTTCGATTTCCAGGTATATCGTGTGGATGTGCCCATCGCCGGGCTGCCCTACGGCCTTGACGGGTTGCGCATCCTGCAACTCAGCGATATCCACGCCAGCAACTACATGCCCATCAGCCAGGTGCGGCGCATTGTAGACAAAGCGGCGCAATTGCCCGGCGACATCATCATGATCACCGGCGACCTGCTCACCGGGCACGGCGATCCCCTGGATGCCTGCGTTGCTGAGCTGAGCCGCTTGCGCGCGCCCCTGGGCCTATGGGGCTGCAACGGCAATCACGAAATCTACACCCACACCCAGGAAAAGGCGGCGGAATTGTTTCGCCAGTACGGCATGACCATGCTGCGCCAGGAGAATGCGCAACTGGCATGGCAGGGAGCGAAATTCAACCTGATCGGCGTGGATTACCAGCGGCAACACTGGTTCGGGAAGAACGGGCCCATGCTGGAAGGAGTCGAGTCCCTGGTGCGGCAGGACATGCCCAACATCCTGCTGTCCCACAATCCCAACTCTTTTCCCCGCGCCAGCGAGCTGGGCATTGACCTGATGCTGGCGGGCCACACCCACGGAGGCCAGGTGGAAGTGGAAATTCTCGACCACCGCGTAAGCCCGGCGCGTTTCATTACTCCCTACATTGCCGGCCTCTACCGCAGGCCGATGAGCGGAGATGCCGCCTCTTTGTTCCGCCACCGTAATGCTTCGCTTTACGTGAGCCGGGGCCTGGGCACCATCGGAACGCCGCTGCGACTAGGTGTTCCCCCGGAAATCACCCTGCTGACTTTGCGCCGGGCATCATAGTTCGGCGGCGCCGGGAGAATGATGGCTTCTCGGCGCCCTAATTGCGGATGGCCGCAAGATGGCGCCGCTGGCCTATTTCCCGGGGTGATAAAAAGCGGTTATCAGTGGGTATAATAGCGCCCACATTGGCGGGCCCCGGGCGGAGCACATGGAACTGGACCAGGTGGAAACTTTTCTCGCGGTAGCCACGTTCGGCGGCTTTCACCGCGCGGCGGAGGCTTTGCGCGTCACCCAGCCGGCGGTCAGCGCACGCATTAAAGCGCTGGAGCAATCCCTGGGGGTGCCTCTGTTCGAGCGCGGCGGGCCGGAACTGGTGCTCTCTCCCGCAGGACGGGCGTTGCGGCCACACGCGGAGCAACTGTTGCGAGCCGCGGCCCTGGCCCGGCAGGCTGTGCACGAACTTCGCCCGCTTACCGGGGGCGCGCTGCAGGTTGCCGCCGGGCTTTCTATCTGCCAATACTTTCTCCCCGACGTGCTCAAGCGCTTCCAGGAGGCGCACCCCAAGATCATGGTGACGGTTCGCTCCGGGCACTCCAAG